>DATIUU010000181.1:0-2505 GCA_035466635.1 Woeseiaceae bacterium | reverse complement strand
CCGGGCTTATTACTCGATGCCCGACGACATCGTCGACGCCGACGGCAACCCGGTCAACGCGTTCTACGGCTTCGCCCGCTTTCTCGGCGACTTCATCGAGCAGGTCAATCCGGAGCACGTCGCCGTGGCGTTCGACGAAAGTCTCACGACGTCGTTCCGCACCAGCATCTACCCGAAGTACAAGGCGAACCGCGAGCCCGCACCCGAGGACCTCAAGCGGCAGTTCGGCCAGTGCCGGCGTTTCGTCAGTGCGCTCGGCCTCATGAATTGCGCCGATCCCCTGTACGAGGCCGACGATCTCATCGGCACGCTCGTGCAGCACGGTCGCCGCGCCGGCCGCCCGTCGACGATCGTCAGCCGCGACAAGGACCTCACGCAACTGCTGCTGAAAGACGATGTGTTCTGGGATTTCGCGGGCAAGGGCAAGCTCGGCTACGACCACATCCTCGAGGTGTTCGGCGTAAGGCCTGAGCAGATTGCGGACTTCCTCGCACTTGCCGGGGACACCGTCGACAACATTCCGGGTGTGCCGGGCGTCGGCAAAAAGACGGCGTCGGCTTTGCTGGCCCACTTCGGCACGCTGGACGACATCTATACCAATCTCGACCGAATTCATGAAGTCCCCGTGCGCGGCGCCAAAACCCTGGGCGTGAAGCTCGATACCCACCGGGAAGCCGCGATGCTGGCGCGGCGCCTTACGGGCATCGCCTGCGACGCGCCGATCGACGACGCCGAAACGAAGCTGCGGCGCTCGATGCCCGATCTCGGCGCGATCAATGCGCTGTTCGACGAAGCCAACATCGGCACCGCCCTGCGGCGGCAGGCCGAACGCGTCTCCGATCTCAGTCGTTTCTGACGATGGCGGGCCGCGGCGACGCCTTCGTGAAGACCGGCCCGGCCAGCGCGCTCGACATGTTCGAGGCGGAGGTCGAGGGCCTGCGTGAGCTGGCGCTCGCGAGCGCCATCCGCGTGCCTGCCGTCATCGATTGCGGCATCGAGAACGGCCGGGCATTCATCGCGCTGGAGCGGCTGCACTTCCAGCCCGCGACAGACGCCACCGAGACCCTGCTCGGCCGGCAGCTCGCCGCGCTGCATCGCCATACCGCCAAAAAACACGGCTGGCATCGCGACAACACCATCGGCCCGACGCCGCAGCACAACCCCTGGACGAGGGACTGGGTCGAGTTCTTCCGCGAACACCGCCTGCGTTTTCAGCTCGATCTCGCGGCGCGCAACGGCCATGCGGGCGACTTGCAGACCCTGGGCCTGCGGCTGGCGGAGCGGCTCGCGGAACTGTTCGACGGCTATCGCCCGGCGGCGTCACTGTGTCACGGCGATCTCTGGAGCGGCAATTGGGGCGTCGCGGACGGCGTGCCGGTGATTTTCGATCCTGCCGTCTACTACGGCGACCGCGAGTCGGATATCGCGATGACGAGGCTGTTCGGCGGATTCGGGCCGTCGTTCTACCGCGCTTACGAGGAGAGCTGGCCGATGGCGGCAGGACACGAGCGGCGGCTCGCGCTCTACCAGCTCTACCACGTGCTGAACCACCTCAACCTGTTCGGGACCGGCTATCTCGGCCAGGCGATGAAATTGCTGCGCGAGCTCGCCTAGGCGCGGCGTCAGTCGAATCGACCCTCGACCTCGCTCGGGTCCACGTCCTCGTCGACCTCGATCGGCTCGCCGAGGAAATCCTCGTCGAACAGGAACAGCTGTGTGCCCTCCGGCGCGGTCAGCACCATGAAGGCGCCCTCGAAGCCGGGGAATTCCTTCACCTCGAGGCCGCGCGCCTCGACGAGGTGCTTGAGCGCGTCCTTGTCGCGGCACTTGAAGCACAGCGACGGGTTCTGCAGCGCGATACTCTCGGACAGGCCGAGGGCGATGCCGCCCGCGTCGAAGCGCATGTGCACCGTCGGCTCCTCGCGCATCTTCAGGATCGAGCCGGCGACGGGGCCCCAGAACTGCGCCGAGTGCATGGCGTCCCGCACCGGCAGCGTCAGCTCGAACCAGGTACCGCACGCCGAGTCGTTGTCGTCTTCGTCGTTGCCGTGAAACGTGCGTGCCTCGACGATGGTGATGAGATGCCGGTCGCGGTCAGTGATGCCTATCTCGTTGAAACGTTCTTCGCCGAGATGCATGAAGCTGAACTCGAAACCGTGATCGGCCATCGAGCGCGCATGTCGCGCGAGATCCGGCTGCACGAAGCTGATCGCGGCCGAGTCGAAGTCCAGGTCGCGGTCGTGGATGCCGATGTTGAGCACGCCATCGCTGACGACGGCGTATTTGTGGGGGTAGACGTCCGCCGTTTCGAGTTCCGAGAAACCGAGCGTCTTGTACCAGAGCAGGGATTCGACGACATCCTGTGAGCGGACGCCAATTTCCAGGAAGCGGCCGATGCCGCTCAACGCTCCGCCCCCATGGCGAGCGCGCGCTCCCGTGACTTCTCGCGTTCCCGCACGGCCTCGGTCTCGCTCCAGTCCGGCGAGGCTTCCGGCCAGCCCCCGG
>DATIUU010000180.1:0-1883 GCA_035466635.1 Woeseiaceae bacterium | reverse complement strand
CGGACGCACGCGCAAGATCGCGGGGCCGCATCTCGACGCCGGCGAGCAGCATCAGGAAGAAGACGGCGAGGTCGAGCACGGCCTGGAACGTCTCGTCGGTCTCGAAACGGGCCAGGATGGCCGGCGGATCCGAGAACCAGGTGATGGCGATGCCGATGAGGACACCGCCGAGCAGTTCGCCGACGAGGGCTGGCTGCTTGAAACGCAACGCAATCTCCGCGCAAATGCGCGTTACCAGCAACAGGATCAGCAGTGCAAACAGCAGGTCCATCCAGATACCACCCGGCGGCCGGAGGCCTTTTCCCAAACTTCGCCGTCAGCCGCTGGCCGGTATGGCTGGCTGACGCCGATATCGATCATGCCACAACCGGCGGCCCCCGCGGCCGCGTCAGAAACCTCGAAGCATCATCGCGGTCCGTACCCTGTCGACCGCAACCGTGTAAGCGGCCGAGCGCATGCCGGTCCCGTCGGCCCGCGCCCGATTGCACACAGCCGTCCAGGCGTTTTCCAGGATGCGTTCGAGTTCCTGCTCCACGCGCGCGGACCGCCAGCGGTACCCCTGCCGGTTCTGCGCCCATTCGATGTAGGAAGCCACGACGCCGCCCGCATTCGCGAGAATGTCCGGCACCATCCGCGTGCCCTTTTCGGCAAGGATGCGGTCGGCTTCGTAGGTGGCTGGTAAATTGGCGCCCTCGACGATGATCGTCGCCGTCAGCGAGTCGGCATTGTCTTCGTTGATGACACCGCCCACCGCGGCGGGAATGAGCACGTCCGCGTCGCATGTCAGTACTTCGTTCGCCGTGAGCCTGTCCGCATCAACAGCGAGTTCGCTGACACGGGCCTCCGGCTGGTGACGCCGTTCATCGAGCATCGATTCGATGTCGAGTCCGTCGCCCCGATACACCGCACTGGTGCTGTCGCTCACGGCGACAACGGCAGCACCCTTTGCCGACAGGCAGCGCGCAGCGTGACTGCCGACGCTGCCGAATCCCTGCACGGCGACGCGCGTACCCGCCAGGTCGCGGCCGGCAGCCGCAACGGCCCAGCCCGTCATCTTTGCGACGCCTTCACCCGTAGCGCCGGTTCGTTCGGCGATGCCCCCGAGTGCGACCGGCTTGCCGGTAGCGATGGAGTTCCTGTTGCCGTAGCGCTTCGAGTACGCCTCGACAATCCACGCCATGACCTGCTCATCTGTCCCCATATCAGGGGCCGGAATGTCGCGAGCCGGCCCGATCATAGGTCCCAGTCGCTCGACAAAGCGCTTGGTCAGCACCTCGAGCTCCGCCCGGGACAATTCGGCCGGGTTGCAGTCGATGCCGCCCTTGGCGCCGCCGAAAGGAATGTCTGCAACGGCCGTCTTCCACGTCATGGCCGACGCCAGGTCGCAGAACTCGTCCATGCTGACGCCTTCGTGAAAGCGCAGGCCGCCCTTGAACGGCCCGCGGCTCTGGTCGTACTGGACCCGGTATGCGTTGTAGCGCGCGAGCGAGCCGTCCTCGCGTCGCAACGGCAGCTCGAAGCGCGCTTCGCAATACGATGACAGCAGCAGCTGCCGCACCTCGTCTTCGATCCCGAGCCGGTCCAGGGCGGCAGTCAGGAAGCGGCGGTTGCACGACGTGCGGCAATCGTACGGTTCGTCGCCGGGGCTCATTATCCGGGCACCGTGCTGCGGTCTCGCGGGCGAGCCGTGTAATTCTTACAACTCGTTTCCACGCACGTCCGGGCGGTCCTGTTCGGGATCCCGGCTATCACTTCAGCAGGAAAGTGACGTTCATGTGCACGCGGTAGCCGCTGATCAGGCCGTTCTGCGTGAGCACGATCTGGTCCTTTATCCACGCGCTTTCGATGTTCTCGACGGTTTCGGATGCCTTCTTGATGCCTGT
>DATIUU010000179.1:0-2273 GCA_035466635.1 Woeseiaceae bacterium | reverse complement strand
GCCGTTCACGCCGGCCATGCTGAGCTGGGACGCCGGTCCGCGGCCGGAAGACGGCGTCTGGGCGCCGCACTGGTACCATGCGGTACACCGCAGTACCGGCTTCGCGCCCTACCGGCCGAAGACGGAGTTCCCGGATCGCCTTGAACCGCTGCTCGACGAATGCCAGCCGTGGTACGACCGGCTGTTCGAACACGCGATTCGGGCCGACACCAGAGGAGTAAAGACGTGAAGACCATCGATCCGCGCAACCGGGACATCCTCGTCCATGTCAATGGCGAGTTGAAGCCGCGCGCCGACGCTCGCGTGTCCGTCTTCGACAGTGTCGTGCAGGGCGGCGACGCGGTATGGGAAGGCCTGCGCGTATACAGGGGCAGGATCGCGGCGTTCTCGGCCCACCTGGCGCGCCTGCAGAATTCCGCCAAGGCTCTCGCCTTCGCCGCCGTGCCGCCGGTGCAGGCGATTCGCACCGCCGTATTCGATACGCTCAGGGCGAACGACATGCGCGACGGGGCCCACATCCGGCTCACGCTCACGCGCGGCGAGAAGATCACGTCCGGGATGAACCCGAAGCTCAACCAGGCGGGCTGCTCGCTGATCGTACTCGCCGAATGGAAACCGCCGGTTTACTCGGACGACGGCATTCGCGTGATCACGGCATCCACCCGCCGCAACACGCCCTCGTGCCTCGATTCGAAGATCCACCACAACAACCTGCTCAACAACATACTCGCCGCGATCGAGGCCAACGTGGCCGGTGCCGACAGCGCCGTCATGCTGGACCTGAACGGCTTCGTATCGGAAACGAACGACACCAACATCTTCATGGTCCGAAACGGCACGGTCTGCACACCGCATGCCGATGCCTGTCTTCCGGGGCTGACGCGGCAGATGGTCATCGACATCTGTCACGAGAACGGCATCCCCGTCGCGGAACGCAACCTGTCCCTGACCGAGCTCTATACCGCCGACGAGGCCTTTACGTCGGGAACCATGGGGGAGTTGACGCCGGTGCTTGCGGCGGACGGACGCATCATCGGAAACGGCACTGTCGGTGATACGACCCGGCGCCTGCAGGCGCTGCACCGCGAAGTCGCATGGCGCGACGGCGAGGAGATCCCCTTTTAGAATCAGCCGGTGGCGAAATAGCGCGCCAGGTATTCTTCGAAACTCAGGTCGTCCGCAGCTTCGATATCGCGCTGCCGGCGCAGCGACTCCACGGCCTCCGTTTCCAGTTGCCGCGCGCGCTCCGGCGGCATCGGCGCAATCGAGGAAAAGTAGCGCCGGTGGCGGCGCGCCAGGTCGAGCGCGAATTCGAAGAAACTCGACTTCGAATCGCGGAGCTCCTGCAACAGCCGGGCAGACGGGGTAGCTTCGGGTTCGGCCACCAGGGATGCAGCGAGGGCAACGGCTTCCCGGTAACAACCGTCCCCCTCGTGACGATCGACGAGTTCCGCGACGGCAGCCACCTTCTCCACGATTTCGCGCGCCCACGCCGACAGGGCAACCGGCTGGCCGTCGCGCTGCAGCCGGATACCCGGCTCCCTCCCCCGCTTCGCCGTCAACGACTGGTTCTGCAGGGTTTCCTCGAAGGACTCGGCGTCGAACGGCGGGCTGTCTTCGAGCAGGCAGTAGAACAGGAACGCCTCTATGAAACGCATCGTGTTCTGGTTGATGCCTGCGGGGTCGGAGACGCCGAGGTCGAGGGACCGGATCTCCACGTACTCGATACCGCCGCGCCGCAGGGCCGCCGTGGGCCGCTCGCCCGAACGGGCGACCCGCTTGGGCCGGATCGGGCTGTAATACTCGTTTTCGATCTGCAGCTTGTTGGTGCTCAGCTGCTGGTACTCGCCGTTCCTTATGACGCCGATTTTTTCATAGGCCGGCTCGGGAGTCCGGATCGCCGCACTCAGGTCGCGGATGTACTCGTCAAGCCGGTTCAGGGATATCGTGATGCCGGCCTGGGTCTGGTTGTTGTAGCCCAGGTCGCTCATGCGCAAGGACGTCCCGTAAGGTTCGTACCAGGTTTCCGCATCGAGTTCCGGCAGCGACAGGACCCTGCCGCGCCCGAAGGACTTGCACAAGGCCGGCGAAGCGCCGAAAAGGTAGAGCACGATCCAGCCGAATCGCCGGAAATTCCGTATCAGGCGGAGATAGTGCCTCGAGCGGAACTCGTTGTCGTCGCGCTCCTCGCCGAGTACCTCCCGGTATTCCGGCCAGAACGAGTCCGGGAAGGAGTAGTTGAAGTGCACGCCGGCTATCGTCTGCATGTTGCG
>DATIUU010000178.1:0-4854 GCA_035466635.1 Woeseiaceae bacterium | reverse complement strand
TACCAGGGGGGCAACGGTGCGCTGAAGTTCTCCTGGGGCACGGAGTGGCCGCCACGTCGCGATGCGGGCAACTACGCCGACAAGTCCGCCGCGGACCTCGTGCCGACGATCATCCCCGGCTACGACGACGGTTTCGCGTCGACGGCGGAGGGCGGCAAGTTCCCCGCCAACGCGCTGGGGATCGTCGACGGCGCCGGCAACGTCGCCGAGTGGGTGAACGACTATTACACCGTGCCGACGCCCGGCGTGACCGACGCCGTGGTCGATCCGCTCGGTCCGGAGCGCGGCAAGAGCAACGTCATCCGGGGCTCGAGCTGGCGCCACGCGACGCCGACCGAGCTGCGCCTTTCCTACCGCGACTACGGCAACGAGGCCCGGCCGGACGTGGGCTTCCGCATCGCCCGAAATGTCGACTGAATTTCATGCGACAATTGCCCGCCGCGGCGGTCAAACGAACCGGTGAGTAAAGAGAATCGACGATGCATCGTTACCTGCTGACCCTGTTGCTGCTGAGTGCCGGTACGGCCGCCTGGGCACAGGACAGTGCGCCGGAGAAAGAGGCCGCGGCGCCGGAATCCCGGGAGACCGCGGAACAAGCGCCCGCTGAAGCGGACGACGAGTCGGACGTCGAGGAAGGGAATTACCTCGATGCCGAGGAAGAGGATTTCGTGCCCAGCGAGGACATTCCCGCCGACCAGTCGATCCCGTTCCCGACAGATATATAGACCCGAACCTTATTCGAACCTGGCATCGCTAATCTATGAACAAGAAAAACATCCCCGTCGAGTTCGTGTTCCAGCTGTTTGCGCTGATTATCGCGATCATCGTCGTGCACGCGTTCTACGTGTCGGTGGTGCGGCCGAATGCGGCACAGATCATCGCGGAACAGAACGCCGCCGCCGCCGCCGATCCGAACTTCGTGCGCGAGCGCCGGGTCGCCGTTCTCGTAAAGGAGTTCGAACAGGAAGCCTGTTTCATCCTGATGTTCTGGGCGCTGGCGATCATGGGATACAAGGCGGTAGTCATCGTGCGCGAGCGCCGCCTGCTGGACGTCGATCTCGTGCCTGTGGCGGAGGGGATGCGCATCCTGCCCGAGGACACGCGCGAATTCGCACGCCAGGTGCAGCAGCTGCCTGACGACCAGCAACGGATGTTGTTGCCCCGGGCCCTGCTGAACGCACTCCGGCGCTTCAATTCCACGCGCAATATCCAGGACGTCTCCAGCAGCACCAACACCATCTGCGAGTCCGAGGCCGAACGGCTGGAATCGGAGTTGTCGATGATTCGCTACATCTCCTGGGCGATCCCCTCCATCGGCTTCATCGGCACCGTGCGCGGTATCGGCGAGGCGCTGGCGCAGGCCGACAAGGCGGTCCAGGGCGACATCGCGGGCGTCACCCAGAGCCTCGGCGTCGCCTTCAACTCGACCTTCATTGCGCTCCTGATCAGCATCTTCCTCATGTTCCTGGTGTACCAGCTGCAGCTGCTGCAGGAACGGCTCGTGTTCGACACGCAGGCGTACTGCGACGACAAGCTCATCCGCCACATGAGAGCGGACTGATCGGCGCGCGGAGCTTACCGTGTCCCTGCTCGCAGCACACCTCAACGATGCCGGCATCTCGGTGCTCAGCGCCGAACGGCTGCTGTACCGGGAGCCTGGTTTTGCGCTGCTCGAGGACGACGACCTCGCGACGGGACTGAAGGCGTTCGAAAATGCGCGCATCAAGCCGCGCCGGATACAGAACCGCTTCTGGTCGGAGCTGACGACCGCTGCGCTGCCTGACCGGCGTTTCCAGCACCTGAGCGCGGCCGATCTCGCCAGCCGCCAGCTCGAGCAGATCTGGCAGGCTGTTGCCGCGTCGGGCGACCGGCTGGTGGTCGCCGTGCCGGCGTACATGACGGGCGAGAATCTCGGCTTGTTCCTCGGTGTCGCGGGCGAACTGGGCGTCCCGGTCGTCGGCCTGGTCGATGCGGCCGTCGCCGCGACGCGCCGCGAATACCAGGGCGCCGTGCCCGTACACGTGGACATCAGCCTGCACGCCACGACGCTGTCGCGCCTCAGGCAGAATGGCCAGGTACAGCTCGATCGCAACGAGATCATCGAGAGTGGCGGCATGCTGTCGCTGTACGACGCCTGGATTCGCATCATCTCGGATGCCTTCGTCAGGCAGTCGCGTTTCGATCCGCTGCACACGGCGGAAACGGAGCAGCTGCTGCTGGACCAGCTCGGCGGCTGGCTCGCGGCCGTGTCGGCCAACGACAAGGTGGTGCTCGACATCGAGTACCGCGGCATCGCGCACAGCGCGGAGCTGGAGTCCCTCGACCTGATCTCGGCGGCGGCGCCGGTCTACCAGCGCATCGCGAGCCAGCTGCGCGCCATCTACCGGGCCGAGGAGACGCCGGCGATCCAGCTGAGCGACCGTGCAGCGCGCATGCCGGGACTCGCCGACATGCTCGCGGCGCGCGTCGGCGGCGAGGTGTTCCTGCTCGAGCCGGGTGCGACGGCACGCGGACTGCTCACGCGCTGCCGCGACATGCAGCGCGGTGATGGTGGCGTGACGCTCATCCGCCAGTTGACGTGGGACCAGTCGCCGGTGTCCATCCGCAAGGACGAGGCACCGATGGCGGCCGGCCAGCCGACGCACCTGCTGTTCGACAACACCGCGTTCCCGATCGACGGCCGCGCGTTGCTGATGGGCTCGCAGCCTGTCAGCGGCGAGCGCTGGATCGACCTGCGCGGCGACATGCCGGGCGTATCGCGGCGGCACTGCTCGATCGAGCGCAGGAACGGGCAATGCGTCGTGCAGGATTACAGCCGTTACGGGACGTTCCTGAACGGCCACAAGATCGACGGTTCCGCGGTCCTGCAGGTCGGCGACCTGGTCCGCATAGGCAGCCCCGGCTACGAGTTCCGCCTGATCACGACGGAGGCCGGCGATGGCCCGTAAGCGCCGCCAGTTCGAGGTCTTCAGCATGTCGTTCCTCGACTGCATGAGTTGCGGCTTCGGTGCCGTGATCCTGTTCTTCATGATCATCAATGCGCAGGTCAAGGAATCCACCGAGGAGGACCCCACCGAGCTGATGGCCGAGACCAAGCGCCTCGAGGTCGAGATACTCGAAGGCCGCAAGAACATGGTGCTCGCCAAGAACACGATCGAAACGCTGGAAGAAGAGAAACAGACCGCGGAAGGCAAGATCGCGCAGATCATCGCGCTGATCAAGGAGCTGCGCGAGGAACTCGCCGAGTACGACGACGAGACGCTTGCTAAGATCGAGCGAGTCGAGAAGCTGCAGGCGGACATCAAGTCGCTGGAGGAAGAGGTCAAGCGGCTGCTTGCGCTCAAGGCCGAAGAGGAGAACCAGGGCGCGCGGATCCGGGAATTCAAGGGCGAGGGCGACCGCCAGTACCTCACGGGCCTGAAACTCGGCGGCAACCGTACACTGATCCTGGTCGACCGTTCGGCGAGCATGCTGGACGACACCATCGTCAACATCATTCGCCGCCGCAACATGTCGGACGAGGACAAGCTGCGCTCCGTCAAGTGGCGCCAGGTGGTGGCCAGCGTCGACTGGCTGACTTCGCAGTTCAAGCCGGGCAGTCAATTCCAGATCTACATGTTCAACAACGAAGTCCAGCCCGTCATCAAGGGCAGTGACGGCACCTGGCTCGAGGCGGACGACGGCTCCAAGCTGGAGGAGGCCGTGCGCGTATTGCGCCGCACGATCCCGGAGAACGGCACCAACCTGCGTGCCGCGTACGAGATCGCCGCCAAGCTGACCCCGCGGCCGGACAACATCATCCTGCTCGTCGACGGGTTGCCGACGATGATGGAGTCCACGAGCGATCGCCGCATGGTGACGGGACGCGACCGGATGAGCATGCACGGCCGCTCGATCCGCGAACTGCCGAGCGGGATTCCGGTCAATATCCTGCTGTTCCCGATGGAAGGCGATTACGACGCCGCCATCGCCTACTGGACGCTGGCTTACGGGAGCGGCGGGTCGTTCATGGCCGTCAGCCGCGACTGGCCGTAGCAGGTCGGAGCATGTATGAGTAAACGACGTCGCAACGTGGATGCCTTCAGCCTGTCGTTCCTGGACTGCATTTGTTGCGGTTTTGGCGCGATCATCCTGTTACTCGTTTTGTCGAAGATCTACGAGCCGATGATCATCGAGAAGACGCAGGACGACCTGGAATCGCTGATCGCCCTGCTGCAGCAGGAGCTGTTCGATATCCGCGGCGAGACGGCGGTCCTGAATCGCGAGCTCACGGATGTGCGCGAGCAGACGTCCGACACCAGGATCCAGCTTGCCCGGCTGCAGCAGGAACTCAGCACGGTGAAGGGCCAGTACGAAGCGTCGCAGGACGAGTCGGACTCGACGATCGACGAAGGCGCGCTGGCCTCCGCGAAGCAGCGGCTGACGGAGGAAATGCGCCGCCTGCAGCCGTACTACAAGCGCGCCGAGGATGATGCGGTCGCGGGCATTCCCGTGGACAGCGAGTACATCATCTTCATCATCGACACGTCGGGCAGTATGCAGCAGTACAACTGGGACCGCGTGCAGGAGAAGCTCAACGAAACACTCGACGTGTATCCGCAGGTCAAGGGCCTGCAGATCATGAACGACAACGGCAACTACATGTTCTCGCAGTATGCCGGCAAGTGGATACCGGATACGCCCGGCCGCCGCGAAGCGATCAAGAACACCATGCGCCTGTGGCGCCCGTTCAGTGACAGTAACCCGGTTGACGGCATCATTTACGCGATCAGCACCTACTGGTCGCCGGACAAGAAGATCAGCATCTACGTGTTCGGCGACGAGTTCAGCGGCCGCTCGGTCGAAAACGTCATA
>DATIUU010000177.1:0-3794 GCA_035466635.1 Woeseiaceae bacterium | reverse complement strand
ACCGAAGAAATCGACATCGCCGACGAGGAGTACCCGCCCGTAGTCGATACCGACCGACAGGTAGATCTGCTCGGTCAGGCTGAATTCGTCGTTGTGGCGGAACAGCTCTCCGTTGATGTCGAAGCTCGCCCGGATAGCGTCATCGGTGGTCTCGAAAAACGCAAAGCAATTGTCCGCATCGCACTTGAGGAGCACGCCGTTGTGCTTCGCGATCAACGGCGCAATGATTCGGCGGGCGCGGTGGATGAGCTTGAGGAAATGGCATACGCCCACTTTTCTCGACGTGCTCGAGAAACTCGCCATGTCGGAGATGAACACCGCGCCCTCGGCGCCGAAGCGTTCCCAGATGTGCTGCCGCGCGAGTTCGATCTCCGCGGTGTCACGCAGCTCCGAGAACGCCGCGATCAGGCCGTCGAACTCCTGGTGTCCGGTCAACGGGTTCAGATGCAGGTCTTCCGCCATGTCCTCCCCATCTTGTTGTTCTACTCGGGACGCGGGGCAACGAGTATATCGCGGATTGCGTTGCGTTTTGATTCGACGGCGCGCAGCAGCGCCCGGGCCGGCGCCGGGGGGCTTATCTCGGGAACAGCAGGACGAAATTCAGCCGGAAGCCCCAGTCCTCCGGTCCCGCATCCGGGGCCGTTACCCAGTAGCGAATGCCGCCGCCGATCTGCACCAGCTGGTTGCCGAAACGCATGACCTGCGCAACGCTGAAGTTGATCGGGACCGACCACTTGTTCGTCTCCCAGTCGTAGGTCGACTCGGTATTGAGTGCGAATGTCGTCTGTGTCGGGGTTACGTAGGTCAGGAACGGCTGGATGAACGTCGCACTGATATCCGCGCGGCGGCTCGTGCCGGCGAACGACTCGATGTGATTGGCGAGCGCACCGTATGTCCAGGGCCCGTTCTGCTTGAGAGCGACGGCGGTGGGACCGAGCCCCCACTTCTCGCTGCCCAGCGTCTCGTCGGTCGCGGTCGGGATCAGGAACACCGGGCCCGCGCCCCAGATCCATCCACTCGCGGTCGGCGCTTTCGGCGACAAGAACAGGCTCTGCACCGTGTCGCCGAGACCGAATTCGCTGGATCCCGGAATCGGTATGTCGTCCTGGTTCAGGACAGGGAGGATCGTGCGGGAGATCAGGTTCCATTCCTGGCCGATGGAGAAGGGTATGACGGGCTGCACGTTGATGCGCAGGACCGCGCCTTCGTTGTCGACGCCGAAGTCCTCGTCGTAGTTCAACTGGATCGGCACGCTGATCAGCGCCGCGATCGGGTTCGCCAGCTGTTTTGCGAGGTTCTCGTCGCTTTGGGCGACGGCCGCAGCAGGCAGTGAACAGGCAAGGACCAGGACCAGAGACAAGAAATACTTCATTACCAGAACCCCGAAATTCGATCGATCAACCAGTAGCTCGCGACGCCGCCGATCACGTAACTGGCGGGCGTCGTGACCCAGTTCCAGTGTACATCGTGATCGTCGCTCTCGAGTGCTCTTCGTAGTATGGGCCGTGCCAGCAGAAATACAGCGACCAGCGCCAGCACGAACAGGATCTGCCCGATTTCCACACCGATATTGAAGAACAACAGCGCCGTCGGCAGCTCGGTCTGCGGCAGGCCTATATCGCGTAAAACTGCTGCAAAACCGAGTCCGTGAAGCAAGCCGAAAGACATCGAGACCGCCACCGGGTAACGATAGGTGAGCTGCGTCTCGTCGTTCTTGACGATCTCCCAGGCGAGGAACACCACGCTGAGGGCGATCGCCGCCTCGACCGGCGGCGTCGGGATGCGGATGACGTCCAGGGCCGCGAGCGCAAGCGTTATCGAGTGCGCGACGGTGAACCCGGTGATCGTGATCAGCACCTTGCGTGGCGTGCGCGCGATCAGCAGCAGGCAGGTGACGAACAGCAGGTGGTCGATGCCGATCCAGATGTGCTCGATGCCGAGCAGGGTGTACTGGCCGGCGACGGCCATCTTGTTCTCTGCGTCCGGCACGGTCCAGCTGGTTTCCTCGGGCTTCAGTATCTTGACGTACTGTTCGCCGTTCGCAAGCCGCACCTGGAACAGCGAGGACAGCGACGGATTGATGATCGGGAACTCGATCCTTCCCTCCCGGCCGGAAAGCCCGTCCGGGCAGTCGTAGACCAGCCGGCCCTGGTACGCGCCGCCGGACTGCTGCATTGCGAGGCGCGCATCGGTCGTGCAGCTCTCGGGCATGTGTATCGTCGGCAGCGCTGCATCGGGCACGGTCGCGGGTATCTTCCACTGTACGCTGAAGACGCCCGGCTGCGTCTCGATGATCTCGACGAAGTTGGGGCGCGCGTCGTGGGCGTCTGCAAGCGCCGCAAATGCCAGCAGCCAGGCAGCAGCGAGAATCCGCACTTTCATCCGCCCGTACTGCGAACGTCGCCCATGCGAACGTTGTAGGTGTCGACGATCGCCTGCACGGCGCGATCATTCTGCTCGTCGAGCTTGATGCGCAACGCGTCCTCGCGGACGCTGTCCGCGATCTCCTCGAGGGGAGGATAGAGGCCGTCCGTACGCTTTGTCAGCATGACCAGGTGCTGCCCGTACGCCGATTCGAACGGGCCGTACCATTGCCCGCTATCAGGCTCGAGTTCGAACACGGCCGCCGCCATCGCCCGGCCGAAATGGCTGGCGACGAAATCCTCGGTTCGTTCGACGTAGTTGACGCTGTACAGGAATCGTTCACCGTGGCGCATGCTTTCGGAAAACGGTACGTTCGCGCCGTTGAGTTCGGCGAGCTTGGTCTCAGCGAGCTGCCGTGCCTGCTCCCGGCCGTGGTGGTCGTTGCTGAAGTAGACGTGCGTGAACGTGACATAGGGATCGACGTAATAGTCGTCCCTGTTTGCTTCGTAATACTCGGCGATCTCTTCGTCCGAAACATCGACCGCCGCCGAGACGAAACCGTTGGTGATGAACTGCAGCGACTGGATCAGCCGCTGCTTGATGACGTAGTCGTTCTGGTCCATGCCGAGCGCCAGGGCTTCGCGGTGCAGGGCCTCTTCGCGTACGTACTCCCGGATCAGCGCATCGAGTTCGGCGTCGGTGAGTGCGTCGAGCCTTGCGGCGGCGACCGCGGGGTTGAAGGCTTTCGAACGGAACTGGACGAAGGTCAGCAGCGCCTCGCGATCGACCGTGATCGTCCTGCTGTCGACGTTACCGTCCTCCGGGGCAACCAGGTCGAAGAGCACGAACAGCCCGATGCCGATCGCCAGGAAGTGGACCAGGGGCTCGCGCAGCAAGCGCTTCAAGAAAAATCTCCCTTGCTGGAAGCAGAAACGGCCGCCATGATACTGAACATGGCGGCCGAGTTGCCAACTATGCCTGGACTAAGGCGTGTACCAGATCGGTGACGTGTACGCGCGTTCCTGTGTCGACGTCGGTGCTCCGTCGGGATGCTTGATATCGAAACGCACGGCGTCGTACAGGGACCAGCGCGGCGTCGGGATTTCGAGCACGCGAACGTAATAGAACGCGCGCTGCTTCGGATCGAATTCCGGGTCCGTCCAGACGACGCCGAGTTCCGGTGCTCCGATCGTGTTGGTCCAGCTCGCAGTCGCGACGTTGACCGTGTTGCCGACCGGCGGCAGCTTGCCGTCCGTACCGATCCTGCGGTCGTCCGACCAGGCGACGTCGTAGACCTTTTCTTTCAGTTCCTTGCCGTCCAGCCAGCCCTTCCCGATCTGGATGCGGTCGCGGTTGGCGCCAATCGGGTCGCGCACGGCGTAGGCCATGAAGGTCGGCGCCTTGCCCTCGGGCGCGGCGGTCAGGTCGCC
>DATIUU010000176.1:0-4786 GCA_035466635.1 Woeseiaceae bacterium | reverse complement strand
GCCTTCCTCGTGATCATGGTCGTCATCGATCTCGTCGAGGTCGTCGATCTCGTCGTCGCTCTCGAAGTCGTCATCCATGCCGTCCTCGAAGTCCGCGCCGTCGTCGTCACCGGGCTCGTCATCACCGAAGTCGTCGTCGTCCTCGGATTCGTATTCGTCCTCGGACTCGTCCTCGGGCTCCTGCTCGTCGTCGGACTCGTCTTCCCACTCGTCCTCGTCGTCGTCCTCGGGGCCCCGCATCTCGGCCATCTCGGCGATGTCGTCGTCGAGGTCGGTATCGTCATCGAGGACCTCCATCATGACGTCGAGATCGTCCAGGTCGTCGTCAGCGCGTGCGGCCGCCGGCATGAATGCAAAGCAGGTCAGCACCAGCACCGCGACAAACAGGTTAAAAGGTTTCATGGCAATACTCCGTCAGTTTTCCCCGGACGTCCGGTCCGGCCTTGAATCAGGAAACGTCCACCCGCAAACGGAACGTCCGGTCGCGGTTCTTGTGTTCGAGGCGGGCCAGTACTTCACCGCCCGCCGGCGTCAGTGCGATGAGCGTCAGCGGCAGCAGGTTCCTGCCTTCCTGGAGGCTCGTCTCCCAGGTGATTTCGCGCTGCCCCGGGAAACCCGCCAGCTCGATACCGTCCGGCAGCGAGACCGTCAGCGTCGCCGAGTCCAGCGCTTCCGCGGACGAGAACACGAGACGCACCGTGTGTTCCTGCTCCATCGCGATGGTCACGCCGGGAATTGCCGGCGCTGCATCCGGCAGCTGCGGCGTCGTCATGAGTACCGCCGTGATCATCCAGACGGCGAGGCCGGCTGCAATCGCCGAGCCGAAGCCGGCCAGCATCCAGCGGTTGCGCTGCCGCCGGGAGCCCCTGTGAACGGCGCGCACGAGCGCCCGATCGTAGAACCCCGCTTCCGCTTGCGGCACCGGGTAGTCCTGCAATAAGTCGAGGAGCGCCTGCTCCTTAGTGATTCGTGTGTCGTTCATGGCTTCGTTCCTGTCTGTGCTTATACACGCTCGATGTCAGGAAATGGTTCCATCTTCTTGAAGGATTTGACGTAATCTGCTTCGCGCACGGTGCAGCCGGGACTTGATGGTGCCGACGGGGACGCCCGTCATGGCCTCGATCTCCTCCAGCTTATACCCCTCCGTGTCGTGCAGCAGCACGACCACGCGGTGCTCCTCGCTGAGTTGCTGCAATGCCGCATCCAGGTGCCGGAAGCGCTCCTGCCGCTCGCTGTCCTCCACGGGGTCGAAGTCGCCGGGCAGGTCCGCGAGGCCTTCGCCCGGGAGGTGGCCCTCGTCGACGAGATGCATGCGCTGCCGCGCGAAGCGCCGGTGCTGGTCGACGAACAGGTTGTACATCACGCGCGACAGCCACGAGGCCGGTTCCTCGATGTGCACCAGTTCGTCGAGCATGCCGAACGCCTTTACCAGCAGTTCCTGGAACAGGTCCTCGGCTTCGGCCTTCGCGCCCGTGAGCCGCCACGCCAGCCGGTACAGGCGGTCGAAATGCGGCCGGACCACACGCTCGAAGACCTCGGTTTGATGGGGATCGCTCATGGCACCGCAGAGTGTATAGCGGCAGCCCGCCCCCCGGGCAAGGACGTGTCCTGCTATTCTTGAAGAAAAGCCGCGCAGCCGATGAAACCAAACACCCTGTTCCTGACGGCGGCCGCCATGGTCGCCTTCGCCGCCAACTCGGTGCTGTGCCGGCTGGCGCTGGGCGCGGGGCTCATCGACGCGGCCAGTTTCGCCACGGTGCGCACCATCGCCGGGGCACTCCTGCTCGCCGGCCTCCTGCTGGCGCGCCGCAGGACGGTCACGGCACGACCGAACGGGCGTTCCGTGCTCGCCCTGTACCTGTACATGGTGTTGTTCGCCTTCGCGTACCTGTCGCTGAGCGCGGGTACGGGTGCGCTGATCCTGTTCGGCGCCGTGCAACTGACGATGTTCACCGCCGCGCTGCGCTCCGGCGAGCAGTTCCCGCCGCTCTCTTGGGCCGGCCTGGTCATCGCCATCGGCGGGCTGGTCTACCTGGTGTCACCGGGCCTGACGGCACCGGACCCGCTGGGCGCCGCCCTGATGGCGGTCGCCGGTGTTTCCTGGGGCGTGTATTCGCTCGTGGGACGCAGGGCGGCCGACCCCATCGAGGCGACGGCGCACAACTTCCTGTACGCGGTACCGCTGGTGGTCGCGACCAGCCTCGCCTTCGCCGGCGAGTTCGCGGTGACCGCGGCGGGTGCCGGCTACGCCATCGCGTCGGGGGCGGTGGCGTCGGGGATCGGTTACGTGATCTGGTATGCCGCGCTGCGGGGCCTGACGGGAACGGCTGCAGCGACGGTGCAACTCTCGGTGCCCGTCATCGCGGCCATCGGCGGCGTCATCCTGTTGTCGGAAGCCGTCACACCGCGGCTCGTCGTCGCCTGCGTCGCAACGCTCGGCGGCGTGGCGCTGGTCCTGACGCAGCGCAGCCGGTCGCGCTAGATGCTGAGCTGCAGCAGGAAGTAGTGGTCGACGAGCAGTGCCGAGAACAGGACCGCGAGGTAGGTGATCGAGAACCTGAACGTACGCATCGGTAGCTCGACGTCGTCCCTGTCGCGCAGCATGCGGATGGCGTAGTTCAGGAACATGGCGCCGAGCGACAGGGCCGTGAGCAGGTAGATGAGACCGCTCATTCCCGTGAGATACGGGATGATCGTAATCACGACCAGCAGTATCGTGTAAAGCAGTATGTGCAGGCGGGTGTAGCCTTCGCCGTGCGTGACCGGCAGCATCGGGATGCCGACCTTCGCGTACTCGTCCTTTCTCGCGATCGCGAGCGCCCAGAAATGCGGCGGCGTCCAGACGAAGACGATCAAAAACAGCAGCAACGCGCTGCTGGTGATCTCGCCCGTCACCGCGGCCCAGCCGAGCACCGGCGGCGCCGCGCCGGCGGCACCGCCGATGACGATATTCTGCGGCGTCGCCCGTTTCAGGTACACGGTGTAGATCACGGCGTAGCCGATCAGGGAGCAGAAGGTCAGTACCGCGGTCAGCGGGTTGACGAGGAACCAGAGCACGATCATCGACAGTACGCAGATCGCCGACGCGAACGCGAGTGCGTTGCTCTCGCTGACGCGCCCCTCGGGCAGCGGCCGGCCGCGCGTGCGCAGCATGTGGATGTCGATGCGGGCATCCAGCACGTGATTGAAGACGGCCGCGGCGGAAGCGGCCATGCCGATGCCGAGCGTGCCGAACAGCATTGCCGAGGCGCCGGGCCAGCCGGGTACGGCGAGAAACATGCCGACGACCGCCGTGAATACGATCAGCATGACGACGCGGGGTTTCGTCAGTTCGTAGTAGTCGCGCCAGTCCGTCAGTCTTTCTATGTTTGCACTCAAAATCGCTCCTCGCTCAGCCGATACGCGACAGCTTCAGCAGACGCTTGATGTCATCGACCATGTCTCGCGGCGTAATGTCGGGGCTGAAATACAGCACCAGGTTGCCGTGCGGATCAATAAGGAAGAAACCGCCAGCCGGCAGGGTCGCGGGTCTCCTGGCATCGAGCACGGCGCGCAAGGCCGGATCGTGCAGGGCCACGAGCCCCTGGTGCTCTTCGGCACCGAGGAGGGTATCGGGAGGCTCGGCGCCATGCAAGAACACGCGCTCGACCCGGTCCATTTCCTTGCCCAGCATGAGCCGGGACTGGCGCAGCGTATGCAGCGCCTTGCGGCAGGTCTCGCCGCATTCGCCGTTCTCGGCGTACAGCAGCCGCCATGTGCGGCTCTCGTGAAGCGCAGATCCGGGCACCGCGTCGACGAGGCTGACGATCGGCTCGAGGAGTGCGCCGTGATTGGCCCGCTCCTCCGGCTGCAGCGCTTCGCCGCCGTAATAGAGCCACGCGGCAACCAGCAGCGGGCCGAAAAACAGCGCCGCGACGAGGAAAAACTGCAGGCGCCCCTTCTTGCGTTGTGAATCACTCACGTCCGGTATCCTCGCTTGTGGAAATTCCAGGCCAGCAGGGCGGCCAGCACCAGGGCCATTGCGAACCACTGGAACGCGTAGGCGTAATGGCGCCCGGGGCCGAGCTCGGCAGGCTCCCAGCGCCGCAGCAGGCCGTAATCCTCGCCGGGCGCCAGCAGCAGCACGAACGGCTGGACCTCGCGTCCGAGCACCGCGGCCAGTTCGTCCAGGGTCGGGTACACCGCGTGCCGCGGCCACCCCGACGAGGCCTCGAAGGCCGCCCCCATGCGGTAGCCCGCGCGTGGCAGCGCGCCGGCCCGCCCGCGCACGGTCACGCGCCCGCCGGGCAGCGCGAGCGCGGCCGGATCGACCTCGTCGGCGGAGCGCTCGACCCAGCCGCGATTCACGATCAGCGCCGGCTCGTCCGCGGAATACACGAGCGCCGTCAGCACGTAATGACCGTTGCGGCCGTCCACGATGATGTTGTCGAGCAGGAACTGGCGCCCGGCATCGAACGCCCCCTCGGCCGACAGCGGCTGGAATGGCTCCACGTCCATGCCGTGCACGAAGCGGGTAAAGCCCGCCTGGCGCTCGAAAGCCTGCTGCGTGGCCCGTTTCTCCTGCGCACGACCGACCTGCCACAGCCCGAGGCCGACGAACTGGACGACCAGCACGGCGCCGAGCGCATACGGCAGCCAGCCCCTCGTCGATTTCTGCCGGGATCCGTCCACGTTATACTGCTCAATCCCTCGCCACCGGGTATTCAATGAAAGTTATCGTCCTGATCTTGCTGGCGGCTGTCGTCGTCAGCCTGTTCTCCGGCCTTTTCTTCCTCGTGAAGGACAA
>DATIUU010000175.1:0-6619 GCA_035466635.1 Woeseiaceae bacterium | reverse complement strand
GAGGAACACTCGATCGCCGTGCAGAAACGGCGCAAGGAGATGCGCGCGGCCAACGTCTCGGAGGAAGAGATGAATGCCCTGTTCCGCTACACGAAGGAATTCACCGAGGAGCTCTTCAGCAAGTCCCAGTACAGGGACGCGATCGGTGCTTTCGAGGGCGCGAATTACGAAGCGAAGGGGTATTACCGGTCCGAAATGAACTGCCTGATGTTCACCCGGACCGATTATTTCTGCAGCGTCTGCGCGGCCGCGATCGAAGACGTCATCGACGAGTACACGAAAGGCCGGCCGTAAGAGCGGTCCTGACCTCACGATCGGGTTCAATCCAATCGCGCTTCGAGAAGCGCTGCTACGGATTCGTTCGACCGCCCTGCCATGCCGACAGGTTCCGCAGGAGCAGGCCTCGGCTCGCGATCGGTGCCTGACGCCGCACCTTCAGCTGCGCAGCTTGTAGCCCGACTTGAAGATCCAGCGGATGACGATCAGGCAGGCAACGAGAAAGGCGATCGTCATGCCGAGGCTCAGCGCGACATGCACGTCCGCGTTCTCGTAGAAGCTCCAGCGGAAGCCGCTGATGAGATACACCACGGGGTTGAACAGGCTGATCGTCTGCCACACGGGCGGCAGCATGCTGATCGAGTAGAACGTGCCGCCGAGGAACGTCAGCGGCATGATCACGAGGGTCGGCACGATCGTGAGCTTCTCCCAGCCGTCGGCCCAGACACCCAGTACGAAACCGAACAGGCAGAAAGCGATCGAGGTGAGCACGAGAAACAGCACCATCACGACGGGATGCGCGATGTGGATGTCCACGAAGAAGCTCGCCGTGACCAGGATGATCGAGCCGATGATGACCGACTTCGTCGCCGCGGCGCCGACGTAGCCCAGCAAGATCTCCACGTACGACACCGGCGCGGACAGGATCTCGAAGATCGTTCCCGTGAACTTGGGGAAGTAGATGGCAAAGGACGAGTTCGACATGCTCTCCGTCAGGATCGCCAGCATGATCAGCCCGGGCACGATGAACGAGCCGTAGCTCACGCCGTCGATCTCGGTGATGCGCGAGCCGATCGCCGCCCCGAAGATCACGAAGTACAGCGACGTCGACAACACCGGCGCCACGATGCTCTGCACGAGCGTGCGCCGCATGCGCGCCATCTCGAAACGGTAAATCGATTTCACGGCCTGGAAGTTCATTGCTCTCTGTGCACCAGGTCGACGAAGATTTCCTCGAGCGAACTCTGCGAGGTGTTCAGGTCGTGGAAGGCGATGCCGTGCTTCTCGAGTTCGCCGAGCAGCGTGGTGATGCCGGTGCGCTCGCGCTGGGAATCGTAAGTGTAGACCAGCTCGGTGCCGCCATCGCCCAGTTCCAGCCCGAATCGGGACAGGGCCGGCGGAATCTCTCCAAGTGGCTCGTTGAGCAAGAGGAACAGCTGTTTCCGGCCCAGCTCGCGCATCAGGCTCGCCGTCTCCTTCACGATAATGATCTCGCCGTGGTTTATGACGCCGACGCGGTCGGCCATCTGCTCGGCCTCTTCTATATAGTGCGTCGTGAGGATCACCGTGACACCGGACTCGCGGAGTTCGCGGACGACGTTCCACATGGCCTGGCGCAGCTCGACGTCAACGCCCGCGGTCGGCTCGTCGAGGAACAGCAGCTCGGGCTCGTGGGCGAGCGCCTTTGCGATCAGCACGCGACGTTTCATGCCGCCGGACAGGCCCATGATCGGGCTGTCCTTCTTGTCCCAGAGCGACAGCGACCGCAGCACCTTCTCGACATGCGCCGGGTTCGGCGGCTTGCCGAACAGGCCGCGGCTGAAACTCACGGTGTTCCAGACCGTCTCGAAGGTCTCGACCGGCAGCTCCTGCGGCACGAGGCCGATCATCGCGCGCGTGGCGCGGTAACCGGTGACGATGTCGTTGCCGCCCACCAGCACCGTGCCGCTGGTCGGGTTGACGATGCCGCAAACGATGTTGATCAGCGTCGTCTTGCCGGCGCCGTTCGGCCCGAGCAGCCCGAAGATCTCGCCGCGCCGGATCTCCAGGCTGACGTCCTTGAGCGCCTCGAAGCCCCCGGCGTAGGTCTTGTTGAGGTTCTTGACGTCGAGAATCGGCTGCATGCGCGCATGGTACGCGGGCTGGCGTTCGAATTGCAGGGGCAGCCGTCAGAAAATCCGGCCGGGATTCAATAGTCCCCCCGGATCGAGCGCCTGCTTCAGCGAGCGCATCAGCGCCACTTCCGTTTCGTTTCTCGTCACGCCGAGATACGCGCGTTTTTCGAGCCCGACGCCGTGTTCTGCCGAGATCGAGCCGCGGTAAGGCCTCAGCTCGTCGTAGATGATGTCCATGGCCGCGCGCTGCTCGCCGTGGTCCGCGCTGCCGACCGTGAGCAGGAAATGCAGGTTATTGTCGCCGAGGTGGCCGAAGGAGACGCCGCGGAACGTATCGGGCCAGCGCTCGGTCAGGCGTTTCTTGACCGCAGAGACATAGTCCGCGGTGTGCGCTATCGGCAGGGCCACGTCGAACGCGATGACGGGATCGAGAATTTCCGCGAGGCCGTCGATGTCGTCGCGGATCGCCCACATCGCCTCGCGCTGTTTCGCGCCACTTGCGAAAGCGGCGTCGACAATGAGGCCGGCCTCCAGCGCTTCTTCCAGTGCTGCCTGGAATCGCTCGGCATCGTCCTCCTGCTGGCCGCCGCGCGCTTCGATGAGCACGTACCATGGGTGCCCCGCCTCGACGGGCGGCGCGTGCCGGTCGCGTTCGACGACCACGGTGTTGTAGAAGTCCTCCCACAGCACCTCGAAGGCGGTCAGGCTGCCGCCGAGCGCGCTGCCGAGGTGTCTCAGCAGCAACGGCACGTTCGCGTAATCGTCGACCGCGACGAACGCGGTGCTGCGGCTGCGCAGCGCGGGCCGCAAACGCAGCACGGCACGCGTGATGATGCCGAGGGTGCCCTCGGTGCCGATGAACAGCTGCTTGAGGTCGTAGCCGGCATTGTTCTTCAGCAGGCGGTTCATCGACGACACCACCGTGCCGTCGGCGAGCACCGCTTCGAGCCCGAGCACCTGCTCGCGCATCATGCCGTAGCGGATTACGGCGTTGCCGCCGGCGTTGGTCGAGATCGCGCCGCCGATCTGCGCGCTGCCGCGCGCGCCAAAGTCCACCGGGAACATCAGATCGGCATCGGCCGCCCGCTCCTGCACGGTATGCAGCGGCACGCCGGCCTGCACCGTCATCGTGCAGCCGGTCTCGTCGAGCGACTCGATGGCGTTCATGCGCTCGAGCGACAGCAGGAGGTCGTCCGGGCCTGCCGTCGCGCCTTCGACGAGCCCCGTGTTGCCGCCGACGGGGATCACGACCTGCCCCGCCGAGTGACACCGCTTCATGACCGCGGCGACCTCGCCGGTATTCGCCGGCCGCACGATCGCTTTCGCCCTGCTCGGCTCCGGGCGCAGCCAGGACGCGGGCCGCGCTGCGACATCCGCCCCGGTCAGCACGCCGCCGGCGCCGACGATGCCGATGATGTCGTCGATGAGTCCGGCCAATGCGATCAGTCCATCCGCAGCTGGCTCTTGTACGCGAAAAGGGCCGCGGACCCGCCCGTGTGCAGGAACACGATGTTCTTGGCGCCCTTGAAATACCCCTTCCCGACCAGGTCGATCAGGCCCGCGAGCGCCTTGCCGGTGTACACGGGATCGAACAGCAGGCCTTCGAGACGGGCGAGCAGCAGGACCGCGTCGTTCATCGCGTCCGTGGGGATGCCGTAGCCCGGACCCACGTAGTCGCAGTTCGCCACGACGTCTTCACGCGCGACGGCGCCGGGGGCGCCGACGTACGCGGCGGTTTCAACCGCGAGTTCGTAGACTTTGTTCTCCTGTGCCTCTTTCGGCGCGCTCACGCCGATGCCGAGCAGCGGGATATTCGCGTTCATGGCTTGCAGGCCTACGATCAGGCCGCCCTGGGTTCCCGCACTCCCCGTCGCCGTGACGAGATGGTCGATCACGAGGCCGCGCTCGTTGGCCTGGTGCACGAGTTCGAGCGCGCAGTTGACGTAGCCGAGCGCGCCGATCTTGTTGGAGGCGCCGCCGGGGATGATGTAGGCCTTGCCGCCCGACGCGTTGATTCCGGCCGCGACCTCGGCCATCGCCGCGTCGAAGACGGTGCCCGCCGGGTATTCGCGGATGTTGGCGCCGAACAGGTGATCGAGCAGCACGTTGCCGGACTCCAGGTAATCGTCGGTGGGCTTGTCGACGCGGTGCTCGAGCAGCACCTCGCAGCGCAAACCCAGCTTGCAGGCCGCGGCCGCCGTCTGGCGCACGTGGTTCGACTGGTAGGCACCCACGGTCACGATGGTGTCGGCGCCTGCTTCGAGCGCCGCGGCCATCGAGAACTCCAGTTTGCGGGTCTTGTTGCCGCCCGTGGCGAGCCCGGTGCAGTCGTCGCGCTTGACCCAGATCGCCGGGCCGCCGAGGTGCTCACTCAGGCGCGGCAGGTGCTCGAGGGGCGTCGGCAGGTGGGCGAGCGATACGCGGGGGAAACGAGACAGGTGCATGGTGTGTTCTCTCGAGAGTTACAGGCAGTCGGGCAGCGGAATTTCACCGGTGGCGAGCTTGACCGTTATCTCGGCAAGCGCCTCTGTCGAGGATACCAGCGGCACGCTGACCGCGTCTTCGTCCAGCACCAGCGGGATCTCGGTGCAGCCCGCAATGATCGCGCCAGCCCCGCGGGAAGCGAGCTCCCCGGCGAGGGCCGCCATGCCGCAAGCGGTCGCCTCAGTGTGCTTGCCGGCCTTGATCGCCCCGATCAGCGTCATGAGTTCGCCGAGTTCATCCACCGTCAGCAGCTCCGCCTCGAGCCCGGCCGCTTCGAGGCCGGACTGGTAGATGCCGGATGCCAGGCAGCCGTCGGTCGCCAGCAGGCCGATCCGGCTCACGCCCGGCGCACGTTCCTGCGCCGCGGCAATCGAGACGCCGACGATGCTGATCAGGGGGAGGTGGGTCGCGGCGAGGATCGCGTCTTCGTACACGTGAGCGGTGTTGCAGGGGATGACGAGGAAATCCGCACCGCCC
Organism: Woeseiaceae bacterium; assembly: GCA_035466635.1. Lineage (GTDB taxonomy): Bacteria > Pseudomonadota > Gammaproteobacteria > Steroidobacterales > Woeseiaceae > UBA1847. The sequence continues at coordinate 1,547 of DATIUU010000175.1, read as the reverse complement.
GCTTCGAGCCCGGCGGCCATGGCAACCAGCGCCGGGCCCGGGTCTTCGCCGCCACGCAGGATCGCGTCCTGCCGGTTCGGCACGTGCGGGTTGTGGTCGACGAGCATGCGCACGTGGTCCTGGTCGCACTCCGCGTCCGTGAGCGCGATGACCCTGGCCATGAAATCGACGGTCGCTTCCGGGCCCATGCCGCCGAGGACACCGGCCGTCTTGCGTGCGTTACTCATAGTCGATCACTCATGTCGTGAACGTCAGCAGGACGATCAGGCCATACAGGAAGGGAAACGCAACGCGCGTCTGCCGCGTGAGCTTTTCCGCCGCCTCCTTGCGATCGGTGCTGGCCCACCGTGCGGACGCGACCGTTACGGCGAGCGAGGCGAGCACCAGCAGCGTCGAGTACAGGACGAAGCGGTCCGCGTCGGTGAGGTACGGGATCTTCGGCAAGGTCAGTCGAAAACTGACGCCGAATGCGATCAGCGAGAACACGGTTGCAGTTGCAATACCCATGCGGGAGGGGATGACATCGGCCGGCAGCCAGTGTGCCATCCAGGCGAGGAACAATATCAGCGTCATCGGCAGCGCAAGCGTCAGCACATAGTAACCGGCCTGGCGCTCCGCCATGACGGCAAACGAAATCTGCGCTACGCCGCGGCCGCCCTCCCTGAGGCGGTAAACGGACCGTTCCGGGTCCACGGCCGCGTATGCCCAGCCTTCGCCGCCGAGGTCATCGAGCCTCGCCACCAGCTCGCTTGTCGCCGAGAAAACCACTTCTGACGGCGAATACTCGTAGGAAACGATGCTGATCGGCAGCCGCTGCGTGTCGAAAGGAAAGCCGCGGAGGTCGAGGTCGACGGCCAATGGCCCGGCAAGCCGCTGACGAGCCAGGACATTGCCCTGCCGATCCACCGTCGCCACCTCCGGCAGCAGGAGACTGAGGCCGCGGTTGTTGACGATCGTCAGCCGCGGGTGCCAGATCTTGTCGAGCGGGAAAATACGCCGTTCGCCGCCCGTATCACCGCCCACCGCAAGCCGGGGGTCCTGCCACTGGAGCTCGACGAAGAGGTCGGCTATGAAGACCTGCTCGCGGTCGTTGATCTCGGCGATGTCCAGCAGGCCGATGCGCACCGACACCGCGTCGGGCTCGCCACCGGCGTTCGGCCGGATGCCCGTCAGGTCGCCTGCCGTTGCACCCGACTGGGCATTTGCCGTCAGCGCAACCGCAAGAAGGCAGCAGGCAAGAAGAACGCGCGGAACGATCGACACGGCCAGTCAGGTATTGTCGAGAACGAGCTCTTCTTCCGTAACGAAGAAGACGGTCTTGCTCATGTCGGCGAAGCGGGATTCGTCCGGCTGGACGTCCCTGAGGTAGTGCGGGTCGCTGTAGAAGGCCTCCATATCGGCGACACTGTCGAACCACAGCTCCGCCGTACCGTCGAACGCCACGTCACCCTGCGCGTACTGACCGAGCATCGTGTGGCACTGCACGTACTTCCGGATGTACTTCGCCGTCGCCGGACTGTTCCGGACCAGCTCGGCGTGGCGGGTCC
>DATIUU010000174.1:0-2587 GCA_035466635.1 Woeseiaceae bacterium | reverse complement strand
CAGCCGCAGGAAGCGTACTCCCGCGAGCGAGCGCTGTACTCGTACACGATGGGCAACGCGATCGCGGCCTTCGAAGAGGACATCAAGGGTTCGATAACGCCCGGCAAGCTGGCCGACATTACCGTGTTGTCGCAGAACCTGCTGGAAGTCCCGGACGATGCGCTGCTGGATACCGAAGTCGTGATGACGATCGTGGGCGGGCAGATTCGCTATCGGGACGGCGAGATCGTGCGCCAGGAATAGCGGTCCTCGGGCCAGAGAGGACTGCGTGGTGAAGCCGAGCAGGTAGCAGGAAAAAGACCGGGCGGAGGCAAGACCTCCGCCCGGCTCGTCCCGCATTCCGCCGCTAGCGGGTGCGGCGTCGCAGTTGCGTCGCGGTGGCCAGCGCCAGCAGCAACAGCCAGCCCGTCGTGCCGCCGCCCCCGCCCCCGCCGGACGAACCACCGGAACCGCCACCGGAACCGCCGCCGGATCCACCGCCCGAACCGCCACCGCCGCCCGGCGCACTGGCCGACGCCGCCGTAACCGTGCGAGCGGCGCCGGTCCCGGCAACCTGCACCTCGAAGGTGACGACACCCGCGGCGTCGGCGACGAGGACGCCGCTTTCGCCGGCTGCGCCGGCCGTCGCGGCGCGATCGCGATAGGCGTCGCCGTCGGCTGCAAAGCCGCGGGCCGCGAGCTCCGTGCCATCGGCCGCGTCGATGAAGCGCTGCTCGATGCTGCCGCTGGTATTGCTCGCCGTCACGGCAAGCGCGTTGCCGGCGCCGAGGACGTCGCCGAGCGCGTCGAGACCCAGCAACGTCCAGCTGTTGTCGAACACCGGGTAGCTGCCGATGGCGCTGCCGGTCGCCGAGAAACGGCTGACGAGCAGGTCGCCGTTGGTGTATTGCACGGCGACCGCAAAGTCGCTGCCGACGGCCGTGATGTCCGCGAGCAACGCGTCGTTACCGGCGATGATCGTCCGCGACGAGGCGGCACCGGTCGCGGCGGCGACGAGGTCGACGGCCAGCTCACCCGTGGCCTCGTCCCGGCCGAGCAGGGCCAGGCTGCCGTTCGCCATCTCGGCCACCGCACTGACGGCAAGGCTGCTGTCGAAGCGGCTCTGTTCGCTGCCGCTCGACGGGGCGAGGCGCACGAGGTGCGACGACGCGTCACGGCGCGCGACGACGACGAACGCATCGCTCGTGGCGAGCGTCGTCAGCGGCGACCACGCGGCATCCAGCACCGTCACCTCGGCAAGCATGCTGCCGCCCGATGCATCGACGATCCTGAGTGCCGGACCCCCCAGCGTGTCGACCAGCGCCGCGACACGATTGCCGCTGGCCGCGAGATCGACGAGCCTCTCCGTTGCGGCGCTGCCGAGATCGATGCGGTCGGCCCCGACCGAGAAGTCGGTGTCGCTGTCTTTCAGGAACAGTGCGTAGCTGCCCGACAGCGTCGCCAGGAGCCCGTAGTCCGGGCCGCCTGCGCCGTCGAGGTCGCCGAGCGCGGCAACGCGCGCGACGCTGGATGCGTCGCAGGCATCGCCCCTGCCGTTGCTGTCGGTATCGTACTGGTGCACGTTGGTGACGGTGGCGCAGTTGTCATCGGGGTCACTGACTGTGTCCCGGTCGCTGTCGCCGAGATCCGGGCGCGTGCCCTTCCTGAATTCAGCGGCATTGGTCAGGCGATCGCCGTCGGCGTCGAGCACGCCATCGGAGGCGTTTCTCGCGTTCAGCCCGAAACGCTGCTCCCAGGCGTCCGGCATTGCATCGCCGTCGTCGTCGAGATCCGCATTGTCGCCGCTGCCGTCGCCGTCGAAGTCCGTGGACTCGGTCGGGTCCGCCGGGAACGCGTCGTCGCGATTCGCAACGCCGTCGCCGTCCGCATCGCCGTCCGGGTTCGGCGCCATCGGGTAGCTCTTCGCCGTGCCGACCGTCTGCTTGTGGTCCGGCTCGTTCGACGTGGCGCTCATGAACACCGCGATGTCGTCGCGGGCCGCTATCGTGCCGTCGCCGACGATCTCGAAGGCGACGCCCATCTGCGCACCCGGCGCAAGGCGGTCGGCCGTGCACTCGACGCGGCGCCGGGTCAGCGTGCAGGCCGGGTTCTCGGCGCTGCCCGTGATCGCGAACAGCCCGAACGGCCCGATTTCGAGGCCCGGCTCGAGATCGGCCGTGAACGTGAGGCCGGTCGCATCCAGCACGGGCGACACGTCGTTGGGCTCCAGGTTGTAGAGCCGCATGACGAACGTGATCGACTCACCGTCGACGATCGGCACGGTCCACTCGTTGCCGAGCTCGTCGGTCTCGGTCGGCGCATCGTCGGCGGTCGTGATGACCTTGGATACGCGCGGCTCGATCTGCACCGTGCGCGTGGCGAGCGCCGTCACGTTCGGGTCCGCGCAGCTCGCGAGCCTCGTCACGCCGGGCTTGTCGGAAGCACAGACGGTGATCGTCTTCGTGCCCGACGAGAAATACGTCGCTTCGTCCACGAGCACCGCGCTGCCGCCCGAGGCCTGGTAGAAGTTCGGTGCGCCCGCCGGCGGCTCCTGCCCCGGCGGCAATGCGCGCCCGCTCGCGAACGGTTCCCCGGGACCCCAGTCGAT
>DATIUU010000173.1:0-8802 GCA_035466635.1 Woeseiaceae bacterium | reverse complement strand
CGCTGTGCCAGATCCCGGTGCCGGCCGACATGCGCTGGGCCAGGCCGGGGTAGAGGATCCCGCGGTTGCGCTCGGAGTCCTTGTGCTCGAGCTCGCCGGAGAGCACCCAGGTCACGATCTCCATGTCGCGGTGCGGGTGGGTGCCGAAACCCTTGCCCGGTTCGATCCAGTCCTCGTTGATGACGCGCAGCTTGCCGAAGCCCATCATCGACGGGTTGTGGTAGTCCGCGAACGAAAAGGTGTGCTTGCTGGTGAGCCAGCCGTGATCGGCTGCGCCGCGCGAATCCGAACGAATGACGTCGATCATCGATCTCTCCTGGTAAGGGTTGGTTGACAGGTCGGTTTCAGGCGCTGCGCAGGCGCGCGAAGACCGGCACCTGCAGGGCGAATTTGCCCGGCCCCAGCAGCGCCTGCACCACGGCGGCTACGGCGAGAAACGCGGGGTATTCCCAGCCGCCGTTGGGGCTGCTGAACACCCAGCCGGAGCCCCAGTGCACGTACAGGGCGCCGAGCAGCACCGGCAGCAGCGCGATCGATACCGCGGGTACCGCGACGCCGGCGAGCAGCAGCAGGCCGCCGCCGATTTCGGCGAAGGTCACGATGTAGGCGAGCCAGCCCGGAAAGCCGACCTGCTCGAAAAAGCCCACCGTGCCCGGCAGCGTGAATACCATGACCTTGAGCAGCCCGTGGGCGACGAACATCGTGCCGAGGGCGAGGCGCAGCAGCAGGGCTGCAATTTGCGTGTTCTGGTTCATTTCCTGTCTCCTGTTTGCGTGATGGTCAGGCCACCCGGCTCTGCAGCCGGGGGGCGGTGTGGATGAGTTCGGCGATGCGCACGCGCGCCGCGTCGATGGAATCGTCGGCCCTGCTGTTGAGCTGGTCCGCGGCAATCACCTCGACGTCGGTGATGCCGATGAAGCCCAGCGCGTGCCGCAGGTAAGGCGTGGCGAAATCGACGGCGCTGTCGACAGGCACGCCGCCCGACGCGATGATCACGTAGGCCTTTTTGCCATCGAGCAGGCCTTCCGGGCCGTTCTCCGTGTAGCGGAAGGTGAGGCGTGCACGAGCCACCATGTCGACCCAGGCCTTGAGTGCGGCCGGCACACCGAAGTTGTAGATCGGCGAGCCGATTACCACGACGTCCGCGGCCTTCAGTTCGGCGACCAGCGCGTCGGATTCTGCGAGCGTGGCGCGCTGCTCCGCGGTCCGCTCGTCGGGCGCCGTGAAATTCGCGCTGATCCAGGCTTCGTCGACGAACGGCAGGCCGCGATTCAGTTCTCGCCGGGTCAGCTCGACGCGGCCGTGGCGCTCCTCGAGCGCACCGACCAGGTCGGCGCTCAGCCTGCGGCTCACCGAGGCGTCGTTGCGGCCGCTCGCGGCGACCTCCAGTACCTTGAGGGGCCTGTGTGCATTCGTGTCTAGCATCAGCGTGTCTCCGTTGTCCGTGCCCGAAGCGGGTCGATTGCGTTGGAGGGGAGTCTGACTATTGACGGTGGAAAGATAAATCGTAGTATCAGGACAACATTGTTCTTTAATAGGCAACAATATGCGCCGACTCAGCGATCTCGAGGCCTTCATTGCCGTCGTCGAGTCCGGCAGCTTCACGGCGGCCGCCGAACGCCTGGACGTCGCCAAGTCCGCGGTCAGCCGCCGCGTCACGGCCCTCGAGGAGCGCCTCGGCGTGCAGTTGCTGCGCCGCACCACCCGGCGCCTGAATCTCACCGAGACGGGCAAGAGCTTCTACGAGCACAGCGCGCGCATCCTCGCGGACCTCGACGAGGCGGAGGCCGCCGTCCTGCAGCAGCACGGCGAACTGCGCGGCAACCTGCGCGTCGCGCTGCCGCTGTCCTTCGGCGCGCGCCACATGTACAAGCCGATCGCGGAGTTCAGCCGCAAGCACCCGCGGGTGAGTTTCGATCTCGACCTCAATGACCGCCGCATCGACCTGATCGCGGAAGGGGTGGACCTCGCGGTGCGCATCGGCCGGCTGTCCGACTCCACGCTCATCGCCAGGCGCCTGTTCGAGGCGCGGACCGTGGTCTGCGCGTCGCCGGACTACCTCGAGCGGCGCGGCACGCCGCAGTCGCCGGACGACCTCGCGGGGCACGACTGCCTGGTGTACACGAACCTCCCCGACCCGACGAAATGGGTCTGCACGGGCGCAGACGGCGTGCGCCATGCGATCGACGTGACCGTGACCATGACGGCCTCGAGCGGCGACTTCCTGTGCGAGTGTGCGAAGCAAGGGCTGGGTCTCGTGCTGCAGCCCACCTTCATCGCCGGCGAAGCGATCAGCCGCGGCGACCTGCAGCCCGTGCTGACCGGCTACCAGTGGCCGGTGACGCCGGCGTACGCGATCTATCCGCCCACGCGGCACCTGTCGTACCGCGTGCGCGAGTTCATCGACTTCCTGGCGGCGTATTTCGCCGGCGTGCCTTACTGGGATCGTGACTGCTGTTAGCGGCAATGCTGAGGGCGAGGCAGACCTGCGCCGCGTAATAGAGCGGCAGCCCGAGCACGTAGGTGGGGAACGGCGGCTGCGTGAAGCGCAGCGCTGCGACGGACAGGTCGGAAAGGTAGAAGCAGCATGCGCCGACGACGATCAGCGGCGTGGCCCCGGCACCCCGCGTGCCGAAGGCGGCGACGACCATGAGGCTGATCACGACGGTGTAGAGGCGCACCGGCCACACGAATGGCGGCGGCAGGTGCGGCTGCAGCCAGAACAGCACACCGGCCGCGATCGCCGCGACCGGCAGCGCCGCGCCGAGTAGCCAGCGCCGATCGACGCCGGCGCTTACGAACGCTGTCGCGTAGGCGATGTGCGCGAGCAGGAAGCTCGCGAGGCCGAGCAGGAACCAGTGCTGCGACGTACCCACCAGGAACGCGTCGCCGAACCAGGACGACACGAGCCCCGCAAGGATCAACACGCCGTAGCGCGATGCGCGCGCGCCCGCAGAGACGGCCAGCGCCACGAACGCGGACGAGGCAACGAGCTTGGCGCCGGCGGCGATCATGTGCTGGTCGAGCAGCAAGGCTGCAACCAGCACGACGCAGCCGGCGCCGCAGAGGCCCACGAGGGCGAGGCCCCTTCGATCCGTGAATCCGGTAGCGGACAATTGCAGTTCCCCCGGGCGGCACACTATAGTTTTTGAACATAGCAGATCGGGGGGTGATCACGTGCGTAATACCTTGCTCATGGCGACGGCGCTGGCCGCCGGCGCCCTGCTGGCGGCGTGCTCCGGCGACGATCGCCCCGCACCGCGGGCGGCGGACTCGGAGTTCCAGAAACAGTTGCAGTTGCAGCTCATCAATGCCAGGCCCGGCGACGTGATCACGATCCCGGAAGGCGTGCACGCGATCAACCGCGGCCTGTCCCTCAACGTGTCGGGCGTCACCTTGCGGGGGCTCGGCATGGACAAGTCCATCCTCTCGTTCAAAGGCCAGGTGCAGGGTGCGGAAGGGCTGCTGGTCAGCGCCAGTGATTTCACCATCGAGGACCTCGCGATCGAAGACACGGCGGGCGACGCGCTCAAGATCAACGAGGGCCGCAACATCGTCATCCGCCGCGTACGCACGGAATGGACCAACGGTCCCGACGAGAAGAACGGTGCCTACGGCATCTACCCGGTGCAGGCAGAGAACGTCCTGCTCGAAGACAGCGTCGCGATCGGCGCGTCGGACGCCGGGCTTTACGTCGGCCAGTCGAGGAACGTCGTGGTGCGCAACAATCGCGTGGAATTCAACGTGGCAGGCATCGAGATCGAGAACACCAGGCACGCCGACGTCTACGGCAACGTGGCCCGCAACAACACGGGCGGCATCCTCGTGTTCAACATGCCGGACCTGCCGAACCCCGGCCACAGCACGCGCGTCTTCGACAACGAGGTCGTCGGCAACAACACGGAGAACTTCGGCGCCGAGGGCACACCGGTCGCGAGCGTGCCGGCCGGGTCGGGCATCGTGATCAACTCCAACGACCGCGTCGAGATCTTCGACAACGTCATCGCCGACAACGACACCGCGAACGTCATCATCAGCAGCTACTACGCCACCGGCTACCAGGGCACGCGCGAAGTGGCCGACGACTACGACCCGTATCCCGAGACCATCTACGTCTACGGCAACACGATGTCCGGGGGCGGTTCGTCGCCGGACGGCCTGGAGCTCAAGGCGCTCAAGGTCGCGAAATTCGGGCTCACGGGCAGCCTTCCCGACGTGCTCTGGGACGGTTACGTCAATGCCGGCAAGCTCGACGAGAACGGCAAGCTGCGGCCGGAGTACGCGATCTGCGTCGACAACGGTGCCGCGCAAGTCCTCAACGCCGACCTCGGCAACGGCAGCGCGAACATCGTGGTCGGCGACGTGCAGCATCGCTGCACGCACGACAAGCTGCCGGCCGTGCAGCTCGCCGCGCCGCTGTCCTGACCGTGCCGGGCCGGCTGCTCATTCTGCTGCTCGCAGGCGCCGTCGCTGCCTGCAGCAAGGCTCCCCGCGTCGAGATCCACCCGGCGGACGCGCCGCCCGATCGTCTCAGCGACTGGGGCGTCGTGCTGGCCGACGGCCGGGCGTTCGAACTCAGCGCGGGCGTCCTTCCGTACGACCTCAATACGCCGCTCTTCAGCGATTACGCGCTCAAGCTGCGCAGCGTCTGGCTGCCGGCAGGCACCACGGCGACGTACCGCGAGGGGCGCGAGATCGAGTTCCCGGTCGGCACGATCCTCAGCAAGACCTTCCACTACGAACGGGCCGGCAGGGGAGACGGGCAAACCGGCGCTCCGCTCGAGGTCGTGAGGGCGGATCGCGAGTCGCTGCTGGACGATACCGGGCGCCTGGACCTCGGCCGCCACGTGCTGGTCGAGACGCGCCTCCTCGTGCGTTACGACGACGGCTGGCGCGCGCTCCCCTACGTCTGGAACGACGCCCAGGACGAGGCGTACCTCGAAACCGCGGGAGACGTGCGTAACCTCCGCTTCGCAGGCGAAGAAAAGCCGTTCGTCTACGTGGTGCCGGACGTCAACCAGTGCGGCGGCTGCCACAAGCCGGACCACACGGCCGCGGACCTGCGCCCGCTGGGCCCCCGCGCCTGGCAGCTGAACCGCGAATACCGGTATCCCGACGGCGCGCGCCCGCAGCTCGCGTACTGGGCCGACAGCGGCATCCTCGACGGCGCGCCGGCGTCGCCCCCGGGCGGCGTGCGCTGGGCGGCGCCGGGCAATGCCACGCTCGGTGAGCGCGCCGCGGCCTACCTCGATGCGAACTGCGCGCATTGCCACAACGCGCACGGGCCCGCCGACACCTCGGGCCTCGACCTGGCCATCGACGCCCCGGTCGACCGGCGCTACGGCATCTGCAAGCCGCCCGTCGCGGTGGGGCGGGGCAGCGGCGACCGGCCCTACGACATCCATCCCGGCCGGCCGGACGATTCGATACTCCTGTATCGCATGGCGCACACCGACCCGGCGATCGCGATGCCGGAACTGGGCCGCAGCACCGTCCACCAGGAGGGCGTCGAGCTCATCCGCGACTGGATCGCGGCACTGCCCGGCGAGTGCTGAGCCGTTGCCGCAAACATTTGCCGCCCGGCGCTGTCGCATATAGGGTTGAGACGAACGGCCATACCCACAGGATAGCGATGACGATCACCATGCAACGCCTTGCAACCGCGGCGCTCCTGGCGCTCCTCGCGAGCTCGGCCCAGGGCGCGCAGCTCGTGCGCGAGTTCAGCGGCAGCAACAACAGCACCACCCCGGCTTTCACCGTGGCAGCGCCATGGATCCTTGACTGGCGGCTCTACGGCGACTACGACCAGCTGGTCGCGCTCGAAGTGACGCTGGTCGAAGCGAAGACAGGCCGGCACGTCGGCCAGGTGGTGAGCACCAAGCGCAAAGGCAACGGCGTGCGGCTCTTCAGGCAGGGCGGCACGTACCAGCTGCGCGTCAGCGGTTCGCTGGCGCGCTGGACGCTCAAGATCCAGCAGCTCACGCCGGAAGAAGCCGAGCTCTACACGCCCAGGTAGCCGTCTCAGTAGTAGTCCGGCTCGTTGCCGGCGCGCCACTTGATGTTGCAGCCGATACTGGCTTTTTGCGACGGTGGAACCGGCGCGCCGCTCAGTACCGCGTCGAGGGCGGCGCGCAGGTCGCGGCCGTCGACCGGAATGTCGTTCGACGGGCGGCTGTCGTCGAGCTGCCCCCGGTACACGAGCCTGCGATCGGCATCGAACAGGAAGAAGTCCGGCGTGCAGGCCGCGCGGTAGGCTTTCGCGACCGCCTGGCTGGCATCGTAGAGATACGGGAACACGTAGCCCCACGCGGCGGCTTCCTGCTTCATCTTCTCCGGACTGTCGCCGGGGTGCGTGGTCACGTCGTTGCTGTTGATCGCGTAGATGGCGACGTTGCGGGCGCTGTAGTCGCGGCCGATGCGCGCCAGTTCTTCGCGGACGTGCTTCACGAAGGGGCAATGATTGCAGATGAACATCACCAGGTAAGCGTCGGCGACGTCCCGAAGGGAGTGCACCTTGCCGTCAGGGTCCGGCAGCGAGAAGGCCGGCGCCCTGGTCCCGAGCGCTAGCATCTGTGACGCGACTGCAGCCATATCGAACTCTCCCATATCGTTGGCCGGTTGTGCGATCATGCCTGCTGGATTCGAACCGCTGCAAGGGCCCGCGTGGGCGACATAGCACCGACAAAAACCAGCGCGATCATCACCCTGGCGGCTATCGTCGTGATCGTGGCCGGCATGAAAGCGGCGTCGGCGCTGATCGTGCCGTTCCTGATCGCGATATTCCTGGCGCTGATCACGGTGCGGCCGATGCTGTGGCTGCAGGCGAACCGCGTGCCGACCGTGCTCGCGGCACTGCTCATCGTGCTGACGCTCATGGCGGCACTGACCGTGGTCGGCGTGGTCGTGGGTCGCTCGCTCGCCGCATTCACGGCCGCACTGCCGGTTTACCAGGAGCAACTGCAGGGACTCTTCGACGGCGCGGTCCGGTTCGTGGCGCAATACACGGACAGCGACCAGTCCGTGGAGCGCGTCGGCGACCTCATCAACCCGGGATGGGCGATGGGCCTCGCGGCCACGCTCCTGAACGCGGTTCGCGACATCATGACGAACACGCTGCTGATCGTGTTTACGATGATCTTCATCCTGCTCGAAGCGTCGAGCTTCCCCACCAAGATCAACGCGGCTTTCGGTGAGAGGGCGGATTCGCTGGATCGCGCGCGGCGGTTCCTCGACGACCTCGGCCGCTACCTCGGCATCAAGACCCTCGTCAGTATCGTCACGGGCCTGCTGGTCTGGGCGCTGACCTGGTGGCTCGGCCTCGACTTCCCGAAGCTGTGGGGAATGCTCGCGTTCCTGCTCAATTACATTCCCACGATCGGCTCGATCATCGCGGCCGTGCCGGCCGTGCTGCTGGCGCTGGTGCAGCTGGGCGTGGGCGAGGCGACGGCCACGGCGATCGGCTTCATAGCGATCAACATCACGTTCGGTAACTTCATCGAGCCGCGGCTCATGGGCTACGGCGTCGGCATATCGCCGCTGATCATATTCGTCGGACTGATTTTCTGGGGGTGGGTCTTCGGGCCGGTCGGCATGCTGTTGTCGGTGCCGCTGTCGATGACCCTGAAGCTGGCCCTGGAGAACGACGAGCGGACGCGCTGGGTCGCGATCTTCATCGGCTCGCAACGCGACGCGCAGCACACGCTCGCGGCAGTGGAAGAAAAGGCCCGGGACTAGGGAGACTCTGCACAAGTATCGTCGCACACGACTGACGGGTATCGGGCGAGGCGAGGCACGAGGAGCGACTTGTACGGTATGTACACCAGCGACGAGCAACGAAGCCTCGCCCGATACCCGTCAGTCCCAACGTAGGTTATTGATAATGAAGGGTTGCCGTCAGATCGCCTGCCGCTTCGTTGCAGCCCTTGCCCGTATCGACATACGGCCTGCGGTCCGCGCCTCGCCGCAGGCGATCTGACGGCAACGTGTGCGACGATACTTGTGCAGAGTCTCCCTAGTAGATGCGAATGCCGCCGTGGCGGCGGCGGCTGCGGTGGTCGACCCACCACAAGCCGGCGAGGAAACCCGCCACGAGGCACACGCCGATGGCGCCGCCGACCCAGGTGTACGGCAGGCTGTACTGGTAGCGCTCCGCGCGGCTCTCGTGCCGCGCGTTGTCCGCTTCGAGTTCGTCGGCGCGTTCCCGCGCCGCCGCCAGCTCCGACGCCAGTGTATCCCGCTCGGCCTTGAGCGAATCGATCACGGCCGCCGGCTCGGCGAAGGCCGCCTTCGCTTCCTCGAGCTCGGCGGTCAGGCGCTCGACCTGCGCCTGTGACTGGTTGACGATGAGCTTGGCGGGCGGCTCGTAAACGACGTAGGCCGCCTTGACGTAGCCCTCGGTGCCATCCTCGAGCCGCACGTGCGCATACAGGCGGTCGCGGGACAGCACCTCGAAACGGGTGCCGCTCTCGAGCGACCGGAACGGCCGGTCGCTGGTGTCCTCGGCCTGGTGCAGCCCGAGCATCAAGCGGTCGGTAACGTAGCCCGTCTCGGCCGCTGCCAACAGCGGCAGCAACATCAGCAGGCCGATCGTCAATCGCATAGATCCTTCTCCCCTTGCCCGCCGCGAGTGTACTACAGCAGCGTCGGAAGTCTTTACACTTATTTGCCGTACAACCACCGCAGCTACGCCGCCTGGGCCTCCTCTCCCGGGCCGCGGTGCACGTCCTCGTAGTTGTGCAGCATCACGACGGCGAAGCGCCGTCCCGCTCTCGCCTGCAGGTACCCGGCGATGGCCGCAACGTG
>DATIUU010000172.1:0-6446 GCA_035466635.1 Woeseiaceae bacterium | reverse complement strand
GGATCCGGGCATGCAGGGCTTACTCGACGTTCTGTATCTGTTCGCGCATCTGCTCGATCAGGACCTTCAACTCCACCGAGGCGCGCGTCGTTTCCGTGTCGTTGGACTTGGAACCGAGCGTGTTCGCCTCGCGATTGAGTTCCTGCATCAGGAAGTCGAGGCGCCGGCCGACCGGCTCGTCGCGCGTGACGATGTCGCGAATCTCGGCGAGATGACTGTCGAGCCGGTCCAGTTCCTCGTCGACGTCGAGCTTCTGCGCGACGAGCGCGAGTTCCGCCTCGAGCCGTGCCGGGTCGGCTTCGACGTCGAGCTTGTCGATACGTTCGCGCTGTTTCGCGCGCGCGGCCTCGAGGACCTCGGGCATGCGCGCTCGCACCGCCCGGGATATGGACGCGATGTCCGCGCACCGCGATTCGATCATGTCCGCGATGCGGGCACCCTCGCTTGCGCGCATCGCGCGGATCGCGTCGAGCGCCTTGTGCAACAGCGGCAGCGCCGCCTCGAACAGCGGCTCGGAGTCGATCTCGGCCTGCTCGACCACGCCCGGCCAGCGCAGCACGTCGAACGGGTTGACCGCGCCCGTCGCCGGCAGCATCGCGGACATCTCCTTGATGCGCCTGCCGATGAGTTCGACGAGCCCGGAGTTGATCTGCAGCTCCGCCTGGTTGTCGAGTTGCCGGCGGACGTTCAGCGAGCAGTCGACCTTGCCGCGATTCAGGCTGCCGCCGACCGCCTGCCGGAATGCCTGCTCGTGGGCGCGCATCTGTTCCGGGAGCCTGAACTGGACGTCGAGGTAACGATGGTTCACCGCGCGTATTTCCCAGGTCAACGCGCCGATTTCGGCCTCGGCGGTTTCGCGCGCAAAGCCTGTCATACTGTGTAACATTGGGACCTGTCTCCGGTTGTGACGTATCGATCACGTTTTTCGAGAAAAGGAGCGGGCATACTTCTGCCCCCTGGCGCGGGACCGTGGTACGTCTCGGCAGCCGAACATTCTAAGCGCAGCCCACTATGCAGGTCGAATACGCAAAAGTTTCCGCACTCGGTGACCGGGAGGACAACCAGGATCGCGCGGCGGTCGTGGTGGCCGACGAGGCCGCGATCATGCTCGTTTTCGACGGCATGGGCGGCCACTCCGACGGCGCCCGCGCCGCCGAGACCGGCCTCAAGGTCGTGCAGGAAATGTTCATGTCCGCGACGCTGCCGGTCTTCGACCCGCAGGGTTTCCTCTACGCGGCGCTGGCACGGGCGCACGACGAAGTCGTCGCGCTGGGCCTCGCCGTGGCGGTGGACTTCCGGCCGCGGGCGACCTGTGCCGTCTGCCTCGTGCAGGAGGGCGGCGCTTACTGGGCGCACATCGGCGACAGCCGCATCTACCAGGTGCGCGAGCGGCGGGTGCTCGTCCGCTCCCGCGATCACAGCCACGTGGAAGTGCTGATCCAGGAAGGCGCCATCACGGAAGAGGAAGCGCAGGACCACCCGATGCGCAACTTCGTGGAGTGCTGCATCGGCGGCGATGCGCCGGTTCCCGACATGTCGATCACGCGCAAGAAGGCGCTGCTGCCGGGCGACGTGCTGCTCGCGTGTACCGACGGACTCTGGTCCGGACTGAGTGACGACGACGTAGCGGACATCGCGAAGCCCGGAGACAACAACCTCGGCGAGAACCTGAAGGCGCTCAGCATCAAGGCGTTGAACGTGAACTCTCCCTACAGCGACAATACGACCGGCGCCGCGCTGCGTTGGCTTGGCGACTGAAACGAACCACCCGAAGAGCGAATTCCGGAGAGCGACGATGCGCCCGAGCGGCCGCCAGGCGAACGAGATTCGCCGCGTAAATTTCACGCCCGATTTCACCCGCCACGCGGAAGGCAGCGTACTCGCGGAGTTCGGCGACACCCGCGTGCTATGCACCGCCAGCATCGAGGAGCGGGTGCCGATATGGATGCGCGGCCAGAACAAGGGCTGGGTAACCGGCGAATACGGGATGCTGCCGCGCGCCACGCACACGCGCTCGGCACGCGAGGCGGCCCGCGGCAAGCAGAGCGGCCGCACCCAGGAAATAGCGCGGTTGATCGGGCGCTCGCTGCGCGCCGTCACCGATCTCGAGGCGCTCGGTGACCGCATGGTTACCATCGATTGCGACGTCATCCAGGCCGACGGCGGTACGCGCACCGCGGCCATCAGCGGCGGTTACGTGGCGCTGGCGCTGGCGATGCAGCGGCTGGCGAAACGCAGGTCCGTCAGGAAGAACCCGCTGCACGGCCGGGTCGCGGCGGTGTCGGTCGGCATCTACCGCGGCACGCCGGTGCTCGACCTCGACTACGACGAGGACTCCGAGGCCGAGACCGACATGAACATCGTGATGAACGAGGCGGGCCGTTTCATCGAGATCCAGGGTACCGCCGAGGGGCACGCATTCAGCGAAGGGGAGTTTGCCGAGATGATCGGGCTTGCGAAGACGGGCATCGAACACATCATCGCGGCGCAGGATGCTGCACTCGCCAGCGTCGCCGACTGAGGCCATGACCCTGCCCGGCAAGATCGTCCTCGCAACCGGCAATCCCGGCAAGCTCCGCGAGATCCGTCGCATCCTCGGTGAATCCGGCGTGGAGGTCGTGCCGCAGACCGAACTGGGTGTCGGCGACGCGGACGAGACCGGCAGCAGTTTCGCCGAGAATGCGCTGATCAAGGCGCGGCATGCGGCGCTGATGACCGGCCTGCCCGCGATCGCGGACGACTCGGGGCTCGTCGTCGACGCGCTCGACGGCCGGCCCGGCGTTTACTCGGCGCGTTACGCGGGCCCCGACGCCACCGACGACGGCAACATCGACAAGCTGCTGCAGGCGCTCAGCGGCGTGCCCGCAGAGCAACGCACGGCCGCGTTCCATTGCTGCGCGGTGTATGTATCGGCGGACGACTCGACGTCGCTGGTCGCCGAGGGCCGCTGGCGGGGCCGGATACTCGGCGAGCGGCGCGGCACCGGCGGCTTCGGTTACGACCCGGTGTTCTTCGATCCCGAGTGCGGCAGGACCGCCGCGGAGCTGGGGCCTGAACTGAAGAACGCGCGCAGTCACCGCGGCAAGGCGCTGACGGCGCTTGTCGAGATGCTGCGCGAGCACTATGCCTGACGACGCGGCACCGCCCCTGTCGCTGTACGTGCACCTGCCGTGGTGCGTGCGCAAGTGTCCGTATTGCGATTTCAATTCCTACACCGGCGGCGACGATGCCTCCCGGGCGCGCTACCTCGATGCCCTGTGCCGGGACCTCGAGGCGGAAGCGTCGCGGGCGGACGCGCGGCCGCTCACCAGCGTCTTTCTCGGCGGCGGCACGCCGAGCCTGTTTGGCGCCGGGGAGATCGGCCGCCTGCTGGACGTGATGCGCGCGCAGCTCGACTGCGAGCGCGACGTCGAGATCACCATGGAGGTGAACCCGGGGGCCGTCGAGCGCGGCAATCTCGCCGGGTACCGTGACGCCGGCGTGAACCGCCTGTCGATCGGCGCCCAGTCTTTCGACCCGGGCCGCCTGGCGGCGCTGGGCCGCATTCACGGTGTCGGCGACATCGGCGCGACGGCGCGCGAAGCCGCCGCCGCCGGGTTCGACGACATCAACATCGACATCATGTATGCGCTGCCCGGGCAGGACGTCGCGGGCGCGCTCGCGGATATCGACGCTGCGGTTGCGCTGCAGCCCACGCACCTGTCCTGGTACCAGCTGACGCTCGAGCCGAACACGGTGTTTCACGCGCGGCCGCCGCAGGACCTGCCCGACGAAGACACCTCGTTCGAGATCCAGGAGGCCGGCGAAGCGCGGCTCGCCGAACTGGGATTCGAGCGTTACGAGGTCTCCGCGTGGGCCAGGGACGGCCGGCAGTGCCGGCACAATCTCAACTACTGGTCGTTCGGGGACTACCTCGCGGTGGGCGCCGGGGCGCACGGCAAGTTGACGACGGCCGCGGGCATCCTGCGTTACCGGAAGTCGGCGAACCCGCTGCAGTACATGCAGCAGATGGAAGCCGGCGGCGACCGGGGCGCGGCGGAGATCGTCAGCGGCAGCGACCTGCTGTTCGAGTTCATGCTCAACGCGCTGCGGCTCGTCGACGGCTTCGACGAGCAGCTCTTCACCGCCAGGACGCGGCTGCCGCCGCCGCTCCTGCGCGAGCGGCTGGCACCCCTGGTAACGCGGGGACTGGTTGCCGGCGGGGCCGGGGGTCACTGGTGCCCGACGCCGCGCGGACGGCAGTTCCTGAACGACCTGCAGGCGCATTTTCTGCCCGAATGACACACCCGACGCGGCACCGCGCCGGGCCCCGCGGCGGCCGGCGGGGCGCAACGGCCACGGTCCGGCCCGGTCAAATTATGCACATGGCGGCGCGTAGCCCTGTTTTTTCAGTGCCAGAGGCACGCAAATTCACTTGAAGCGTCGAGAAAGGCTGGCAAGTGTTTGAATTAAAAGACTATATTAAAGTGGACACAAATTAGTCATATTGACAAGCGGCTTTGAAAATCCGCACCTTAGGGCACTCGTTCAAATTTGTTCCACAGGTTTATCCACAGGTTCTGTGGATAATGCGGCGCGCCGGGAGGTGCCGCGTCCGGGCACTTGCGGTGCTGCCTGCTTAGCTATATCCTACGCGACCATTTTTGACGGCACCGAAGAGACAGTCAGCCATGAAAGCCGAAATCCATCCCAACTACGCGGACATCAAGGTCACCTGCAGTTGCGGCAACGAATTCACCACGCGCTCCACGCTCGGCGAAGATCTCGTGATCGAGGTTTGCTCTTCCTGTCATCCTTTCTACACGGGCAAGCAGAAGATCGTCGACACGGGCGGCCGCGTCGACAAGTTCCGCCGCAAGTACGGCATCAGCTGAGCCCCCCGGCGACCCCGGGGCGGCGCTCCGCCGCCCGCCGGTACCAGACATACGGTTAATCCCTAGGTCGCAAAGCCCCGCGCTTTGGTATCCTTGGCGGCCGAATTCCGCTACGGCCGATACCAAGAAGGGATAACCATGACCGACGAAGCCTATCGACTGATCAGCCCTGATGGTCGCGAACTGGAACTGCCTGTACACAAGGGTACTACCGGCCCTGATGTCATCGACATTGGACGTATCTACCGGGAACAGGGGGTGTTTACCTACGATCCGGGTTTTATCGCGACGGGCAGCTGCAAATCCGACATCACCTTCATCGACGGTGAGAAAGGCATCCTGATGTACCGGGGCTACCCGGTCGAACAGCTCGCTGCGCATTCGAGCTTCATCGAGGTCTGCTACCTGCTGCTCAACGGCGAGTTGCCCACCGCGGACGAGCTCGAGGATTTCGACACCACGATCCGCACGCACACGATGCTCAACGAGGGCATGCTCAACTTCTTCAAGGGTTTCCGCTACGACGCGCACCCGATGGCCATGCTGTCGGCCATCGTCGGTTCCATGTCGGCCTACTACCACGACACGACCGACGTCCATAACCCGGAGCACCGCGACATCTTTGCGCACCGTATCGTCGCCAAGCTGCCGACGATCGCGGCGGCCGCCTACAAGTAGAGTATCGGCCAGCCGTTCCTGTATCCGAAGAACGACCTCAGCTACACGGCGAATTTCCTGCAGATGATGTTCTCCGTGCCGGCCGAGGAGTACGAGATCGATCCGATCCAGGCCGAGGCACTCGACCTGCTGTTCATACTGCATGCCGACCACGAGCAGAACTGTTCGACGTCGACGGTCCGCATGGCGGGCAGCTCGGGAGCCAACCCGTACTCGGCCATCGCGGCCGGCATCGCGGCCCTGTGGGGGCCGGCGCACGGCGGCGCCAACGAGGCCGTCCTCAAGATGCTCGGCCAGATCGGTGACGTGAGCCAGATCGACAAGTACCTCGCGAAAGCCAAGGACAAGGACGATCCGTTCCGTCTCATGGGCTTTGGTCACCGCGTCTACAAGAATTTCGATCCGCGCGCGACCATCATCCGCGAAATGGCACACAAGGTGCTCAACGCGCTGCCCAACAACAACGAGACACCGCTCTTCGAACTGGCACTCAAGCTCGAGGAACTCGCGCTCAAGGACGAATACTTCATCGAGAAGAATCTCTACCCGAACGTCGATTTCTATTCCGGCATCATCTACAAGGCGCTCGGCATACCGACGTCGATGTTCACCGTTATGTTCGCGCTCGGCCGCTCGGTCGGCTGGGTTTCGCACTGGCGCGAGATGATCACGGACCCGAACCAGAAGATCGCACGGCCGCGGCAGTTGTACGTCGGTGCCGCGGAACGGGATTACGGACCGGTCGAGAAGCGCTGAGCATCCGCTGATCCGGCTGCGGGGGCGGTTCTCGAACCGACACCGGTCGCTGTTCGTGCTGCAGGAGCGGGCTTCGAACCGGAATACCGGTCGCAGTTTGTGCTGTAGGAGCGGTTCTCGAACCGCGATCGCGGGCCG
>DATIUU010000171.1:0-5885 GCA_035466635.1 Woeseiaceae bacterium | reverse complement strand
CATACGGCCTGCGGTCCGCGCCTCGCCGCAGGCGATCTGACGGCAACGTGTGCGACGATACTTGTACAGAGTCTCCCTAGGCAGGCGCGCCAGCCGGAATGAGAGCTGCGTTCTTGTATCGCCCATGACCCCGTGTAGACTCCGCTGTCATCGCCGATCCGGGTAGTCGATGTCGACCAGGACCAAAACTCTTTTCGCGGCCGCGTACGTCTTGCATGTCCTGTGGATCGTCCTGCTCGCGAGTGTCCCTCCGGTCAGCCGCGACGCGCTGACGCATCATCTCGCTGTGCCGAAACTCTGGGTCGAGGCGGGCGGCATTCACGAGCGGCCCGATATCGCCTTCTCGTATTACCCGCAGCTGCTCGACGTCCTGTACATGCTTCCCGTCGCGTTGGGTCACGACATCGCGGCGAAGTACCTGCATTTCATTTTCGCGCTGCTTACGGCGTTGCTCATTTTCCTGTTCGTGCGGCGCAGGGCGGGCGCATCCTGGGCGGCGCTCGGCGGCCTGATGTTCCTGACGTTGCCATTGATCGTGAAGCTGTCCGTGACTGTCTACGTGGATCTCGGTCTGGTGTTCTTCACGACGGCCGCACTGTTCAGCGGCATCCTCTGGCTCGAAGATCCGCGCCGGTGGCGCTGGCTGCTGCTGGCGACCGTCTGCAGCGGCCTGGCCCTCGGGACCAAGTACAACGCCCTCGTGTCGTTCCTCGTGCTGAGCCTGTTGCTGCCTTTCTTCTACCTGTATCGACGCGAGGACCAGCACGCACAACAGCTCAATGCCGTGAAATACGGCGCGCTGTTCGTCGCCGTGTCCATGCTGGTGTTTTCTCCCTGGCTCATTCGCAACTACAGCCTGACCGGCAACCCGCTGTATCCGCTGGCGCAGGGCGTGTTCGCTACGGACACCGCCGGCCAGGTATCGTCGCGGGAAGCGGGCGATGCGGAGGCGCACGTGCGCGCCGTCCTCAGCGAACGTTCCGCGAGCGAGCCGAAACCGCTCGGGCCGTTGCTGACGCGGCGCATCGTCTACGAAGAGCGCCTGCCGTACACGCTCCTGATTCCGCTGCGTGTCTTTTTCGAAGGCGAGGACGACAACCCCAAGTATTTCGACGGTCGCCTGAATCCGCTGTTGCTCCTGCTGCCGCTGGCACTGCTCGTGCTCGCGAGGAAAACGGCCTTCAGGCACCGCGAGCAGCTGCTGTTCGCGTCCTATGCCGTCCTGATGGTACTGCTGGTGTTCCTGCTGACCGACATGCGGGTGCGCTGGATTGCGACGATCGTGCCGCCGCTCGTGGTGCTCGCCACCTACAGCCTGGCGGCATTGCACGAATTGCTCACGAAGCGCTTTGCGTCGGGGGCCGTGGCCAATGCCGTGGTCGGGTTGCTGGTCGCGGCCTACTTCCTGCCGAACCTCGCCTACGCGCACGCGTTGTTCGGCAAGATCGATCCATTGCCTTACGTCACGGGAAAACAGGACTACGCGGCGTACGTCAGCCAGCGCCGCGGGGAATACGCGGCCATTGCGCTCGCCAATGAAGTGGTCGCGCCGGACAAGAAGGTCCTCGGCCTGTACCTCGGCAATCGACGCTATTACTTTGCGGCGGACGCGATAGCGGTAAACAAGGTCTTCACCAGTATCGCGGAGCAGTCGCCCTCCGGCGATGCCATCGCCGAGCGGCTGCTGCAGCTCGGGTACAGCCACCTTGTCGTCCATACCGGCCTGTTCCGGCAGTGGCTGACGTCCACGGACAAGGCCACGGCGGAACGCGTCAACGCGTTCACCGAAACGCGCCTCGGGGAGCTGCTTTTCGAAGGCGGTTTCGGACTTTACGAAATCCTGCCGCCGGAGGCGGCACCCGCCCGCGCGAATTTGTGACGCCAGTCACCGGCTTGCCAGGCGCCAGAGCCCATACTTGGCTGTGCCTGGAGCCGTTATGAACAGATTGCTGACGATAATCGCCGTGACGATCGGCCTGTCCGTGCCGGCAGCCGCCGACGTATGGAAGTGGGTCGATGCAAGCGGCAACACCCATTTCGTGGATACCATGAAGGCGATCTATACCTGGGTCGACGAGAACGGTAAACGCCACTACAGCGATACCCCGGGCCACGAAGACGCGGTCAGTGTGCAACTGGTCTGGCATTCTGCGGGCACCCTCGATGACATCGCGGACGACGAGGCGGGCGACGGCTACGCCTACCCCGGCGAAACCGCCGAAGAGCGCGCCGAGCGCGAGGCGGCGGATGCCTATTACTGCAAGCGGGCGAAGGAGATCTTCGAGTCGTACCTGAACGCACCGCGCCTGTACCGGACCAACGATGCCGGCGAGCGCGAATACCTCAGCGAAAAGGACGCGGCCGCGACTATCGCCGAGACCAAGGCGCGAATGAACGAACTCTGCCGCTAGCAGCCCGTCACGTCGTCATGTCGGTCTCCTCCCGGGGCGCATTAAAAGCTCGACGGCCAGGAATAATCTCAAGCCGGCAAACCTGGTTTTCATGAGGGCGTCCTCGTTGCCGTCGTGAATCGACGCGCACATCGTCGCCCGGCCCGTCAGCAAGGGCCTGGCGGTGCGCTGCTGGTTTTCCGGGGATTCCCGAGTCCGGCTGGCCGTTAGAAACTGCTCTTCGCCTCGAGCAGGATCTGCACGCTGTCGATGGACGGGTCGCCGTCCAGCGGGAAGGCGAAATCGAGGTGCGCCACCTTGTTGGTGCTGAAGCGGGTCGGGGCCAGGCGCAGGCCGAAGCCGGCGTTTCTGAGCCAGCCGTAATTGCGTTCGCCGATCGGGTTTTCGCCCCAGGTGCGGCCCACGTCCGCGAACACCGCGCCGCCGACGCGGAACAGGCGCCAGGGGTACCAGTCGGTGAAGTAACGCTGCTCGATCGAGAACAGTGCTTTCGAATCGCCGGTCTGGTAGCGGAGCGGATAGCCGCGCAGCCCGGACTTGCCGCCGAGCTGCACCGGGTTGTCCAGGTCCAGGTCGTGCCCCGCCGTGCCGGAGAGCTCCATGAAGAACAGCCGTTTCTCGGACTGGCGGTGGTAGAAGCGTGCCCTGACCGAGGTTTCAGCATTCTTGCTGTCGCCGCCTTCGCGGCGGCCCTGGACCAGCCCGTTCACCAGCAGCGCCGTCGCGTCCAGCGAACCGAATCCCATGTTGAAGCCGGCGGACACGATCAGTGCGTCGCGGTCGGCGCCGAGCGCATCGTCGGCCCAGCCGAGTGACGCGTTGAGGCGCGTACCCATGTAGAAGTCCTCGGTGCGCCCGATCTGGTTGGTGTTGCGCGTCGTGCTGAACGCGTCCTGCAATATCTCCACGCCCAGGAACGGGTAAACCAGCCGGCGATCGTCCGGGATGACGGCCGGCAGCGTGGGGTCGACGGCTTCCGAGAACCGGTTGTCGTCGAACACGTAGCCCGCCGTCCAGCGCCGCACCCAGCCATCCCTGAGACCGGCAGACCAGCCGCCGAAGGCCGTGACATAGTCGCGTTCGTGGCGGTACTCCGCGGCCTCTTCGCCGAGACGGTACAGCGCGGTGCGCCGGTCGTCGGTCGAGATCCAGCCACCGCCGGAGCCGCGCGAATCCAGCGCATAGAACGGCCGGACGATGGACAGGAACTGGGCCTCGCCATCCGAGTTGTCCGCGACACGCAGGAACATCGAGACCCAGCTGCTGCCGAGGTTGGTGTCCTCGAAGTCGAACTGTGTCGACGTGCGGTCGACGTTGTCGATCCACTTCAGCCTGAACAACTGCCCCCTGCCGAGCAGGTTGGTTTCCTCGATGCCCAGCGCGGTGCGGTTCTCGCCGCCGCTGCGGGAAAACGAGACGTCGGGCGTCAGCGACCATACGTCCTGGGTCATGACCTTGACGTCCACCACGCCGTCCTCGTAGCGAATGGGCTCGACCCTGGCGTCGAAGATGAAACGGTTAGCGCGCACGATACGCTCGGTTTCCTCGAGCAGGCGGCCCGAGAAGGCGTCGCCGGGTTCGAACAGCACCTGGTTGCGAATGACGCGCTCGCGGGTCACCACGTGCAACCGGTTCGCCCACCGGTACAGCCACTTGTTTTCCTTAGGGTTCGACAGGTCGAAAATGTTGCGCCTTTCGAGCACCACGTCGCCGATGACGGCACCGGCGGCTTCGAGGTCTTCCTCCGTCGGCACAGGCGCCGGGACGACGATCTCCGTGCCCTCGGCAATCGTTGTTTCCCGGGCGAGGGCATGCGTCCCGCACGCGACGAGCAGCAGCAGGACAATGAATTGCCTGCGCCGGCTGAAGTCCGTGTCGGTTGTGGGTCGCATCAAGTGATCGGCGGCTTGGTCAATGGGCACGATCCAGTATAATTGTCCGCTCGCGCTTTGTAGACCTGGGACGTCATGGAACAAAGCCTGCTCGAAATGGGCACGATGCTCATGATCGCCGGAATGGGAACCGTTTTCGTGTTTCTCAGCATCCTCGTCGGCGCGATGTCCCTGATGGCGGCCGCGGTAAGGCGATTCCAGCCCGCGGCGCCTGCCGACGAAGTCACCCACGAAGAGGTTGCCGCGATCGCCGCGGCAATCCGCCGCCACCGCCAACCCTGACCGACGCAGAAACGACATGAGCGCAAAAAATCCCCTCGGTATTACCGAACTCGTCCTCCGCGACGCACACCAGAGCCTGCTGGCGACGCGCATGCGGACGGAAGACATGCTGCCGATCGCGCCCAAGCTCGACAAGATCGGGTTCTGGTCGATCGAATCGTGGGGCGGGGCGACTTTCGACGCCTGCATCCGCTACCTCGGCGAAGACCCGTGGGAGCGCATCCGCCGGCTCAAGGCGGCGATGCCCAACACGCCGCAGCAAATGCTGTTCCGCGGCCAGAATATCCTCGGTTACCGGCATTATGCCGACGACGTGGTGGAGAAGTTCGTGGAGCGCTGCGCCGTGAACGGCGTCGACGTGTTCCGCATCTTCGACGCGCTGAACGACCTCAGGAACCTGGAGACGGCGGTCAAGGCGACGGTCAAGGTCGGCAAGCATGCCCAGGGCACGATCTCGTACACGGTGAGCCCGGTGCATACGGTCGACCTGTGGGTGGATCTCGGCAAGCGCATCGAGGACATGGGCGCGCATTCGATCTGCATCAAGGACATGGCCGGACTGTTGCGGCCGTACGTCGCCTTCGAACTCGTCAGCCGCCTGAAAGAGGCGGTCGACATCCCGATCCACATGCAGTGCCACGCCACGACGGGGCTGTCGACCGCGACCTGCGTGAAAGCTGCCGAAGCCGGCATCGACAACATCGATACGGCCATATCGTCGATGAGCATGACCTACGGGCACTCGCCGACCGAGTCGCTCGTCGCGATCCTGGAAGGCACGGGTCGCGACACCGGCCTCGACCTGGAGGCACTCGAGGAAGTGGCCACCTATTTCCGCGAAGTCCGCAAGAAGTACGCGAAGTTCGAAGGCGGGCTCAAGGGTGTCGATTCGCGCATCCTCGTGGCGCAGGTCCCGGGCGGCATGCTGACGAACCTCGAGAACCAGCTGCGCGAGCAGAACGCGGGCGACAAGCTCGACGAGGTACTCGAGGAGATCCCGCAGGTTCGCCGGGACCTCGGCATGCTGCCGCTGGTAACGCCCACGTCGCAGATCGTCGGGACGCAGGCGGTCATCAACGTCCTGTCCGGCCAGCGTTACGCAACGATCACGAAGGAGACCGCGGGTATCCTCAAGGGCGAGTACGGCGCGACGCCCGCCGACGTGAACAAGGAATTGCAGGCGCGCGTCCTCGACGGTGCCGAGCCGATAACCTGCCGCCCGGCCGACCTGCTCGAGCCGGAGGTCGAGTCGCTGACCGAGAAGCTCAATCACCTCGCGATCGAGCAAAAGATCCACCTG
>DATIUU010000170.1:0-6271 GCA_035466635.1 Woeseiaceae bacterium | reverse complement strand
CCGTGTCCTGAACGTAGAGCACGCCGTTGGCGCGGCCGAGTGCCGCGGCACGTTGCTGAATGCGGGCTTCGTCCTGCCGCGAATTGAAAGGCGGCTTGCGCGGCAACGGGTCGATCTTGAGGACCGCGCGCCGCCCGTCCTTCTCGACCTGCAGCGTCCGGTTGGTAAGGCCGCCCGGCAACTCGCGGAACGCCGCTCCGTGCCAGCCCGGGATCGCGGCGAGGACCTCGTCCGGACTTGCGCCGTGGCTCACGCCGCCTGCTCCCGCCGCGAACGCTGCCACGCGACCAGCCCGAACGGGATCATCACCACGTAAACGGCGAACAGCAGCGCCGTGAGGTGCAGGTCCCGCGACCAGTAGATGACGATCGAAGCCGCATCGATGACCAGCCAGTACCACCAGTTCTCGAGAACCTTGCGCGCGACCAGGAACGTCGCCCAGGTCGCACCCCAGGTCGTCATCGAGTCGATGTACGGGTACACCGCGTCCGAGTAGCGCGACAGCAGGTAACCGCTCAGCATGCTCGCCGCGACGATCGCCGCGATAGCGATCGCGTGCACGCGGTACGGCCAGACGGACACCGGCAATTCCTCGTCCCCGGAGCGCCCCGAGTACCACACCCACCAGCCGTAGATGGCCATCGCGAAATAGAACAGGTTCAGCGCCGACTCCATGTACAGCTTCGCGGCGAAGAACAGGTAGACATAGATCGCGGTGCTGATGCCGGCACCGAGCCAGCACCAGATGTTCTGGCGGATCGCCAGCAACAGGTAGGCGATGGCAGCGGCGACGGCGATGACCTCGAGCGGCGCGAGCGAGCGCGCCTCCGCGGCAATCGTCATCCAGGCATCGGCCACCCTGCTGTCAGCCCGCTACCGGGTTGTTCAGGATGCGGATCGCGAACACGGCCTTGGGGACTCGTTCGAAGGTGGTGCCTATCTCGCTGGTCAGCGCGGCCATGACCTTTGCGTACTCCCCCCGGATCTGCGTACTCATCGGGTTCGTCACGACCTGCAGGTCCGGGTAGCCGTTGAGACGCTCGATGACGTCCTTGATGGGCGGGACGAAATCCGCATCGAGCGGATAGAGGCTGATGTCGACTGCGACTTTCATGACGGGCTCCTGGCTAGAAACTGAAGTCGAACGTGACGCCGAGCTGGCGCGGATCGCCCGCCCGCGTGTAGAGCCTGGCGGGGAAATCCGGGGGCTCGTTGCCGAAATAGAAACCGCGAACGGCGTACTGGTGGTCGAACAGGTTACGCGCCCAGATTTGAACGGACCAGCTGTCCGCCGCGAAACCGACGCGGCCGTTGACGAGTTCGTAGGGTTGCGATCGCTCGTCGTGGCTGACGTCGAAATAGAACGCGTCGCGGGCGGTGACGTCAAGACGTGCGAAGATACCGTTCGGATGATGGTAGCTCGCACCGGCCGCCAGCGTGTAATTCGGTGCGTGCGCCTGCGCGCGGCCGCCGAGATCGACCTGCGGGGTCACGAACTGCTCGAATTCCGCATCGAGCAACCCGACGTTGGCGTACACGTCGAGCGTTTCCCGCAATGCCCAGCGAAGTTCGGCCTCGAGCCCGAGCGTGCGTCCGCGCGCTGCGTTGTCGGTGAAGAACACGAACGACGCCGGGTCGCCGGGAACCAGCTGGAACGACGTGCGCACCTGCTGGTCCTCGCGGCGGCTGTAGAACGCGGACACGTTGAGCGCGACGGCGGCGTCGAACAGCGTCGACTTGATGCCCGCCTCGAGGTTCCACATGCTCTCGGCATCGAACTCGCGCCGGTCTTCCGGCACGAGGCCGAGATTGAAACCGCCCGCCTTGTAGCCCCTGGAGAGGCTCAGGAAACTCGTCAGCGCCTCGGAGTGGTCGTGGCTCAGCGTGATTTCGCCGCCCGACATGGTCTCCGACGGGCCCGCCCGCAGCCCGGCGGTGTCCTCGTAGTCGGTCGTGCGGCGCTCCACCCTGAGCCCCACGCTCAGCCGGGTCGCGTCGCCGAGGTCGTGGTCCAGCTGCCCGAACAGGGCAACGCTGGTCGCGTCGTAACTGCTGCCGAAGCGGTCGTCGAGGCTGTCGGCAAAATCGAAGCCCGGGTCGAAGTACTCGCCGCGGTTCAGCGTCACGAGGTCGTCCGCGAGGTCGAGGACGTAGATGCCCGCGAGCCAGTCGGTCGTGCCGCCGAAGAGTCGGCCGTCCTCGCTGGAGGCGAGACGAAGCTCCTGGCTGAGCGTGCGGCGCGAGCGATCGCTCAGCGAGACGAAGTCGTAGGTACCGGGTGCCCATCTTTCGGCATTGCCCCAGTCCGCGTCGAAGTCGAAATCGATGTCCGAATCGGCCGCCGCCGTAATCGACGTCAGGGTCGCCCACGACAGGCCCGACCACTCGATACGCAGCGACCCGCCGATACTGCGCTGCGCGTCCCTGCCCGGGTTGTCGGACAGCATCGTCAAACTGTTGTCGATCGCGAAGGCGTCGTAGCCGTTGTCGATGTCCGCGTACAACGCGGCGACGTCCACCACCAGCGTGTCCGAAGCAAGCCAGCGCAGGCGTCCGCGGAGCGTCGTCTCGTCACGGCCGTTCGTGTCGTCGCGTTGCAGAAAGGGGTTATCGCGAAAGCCGTTGCTGCGGTGGTGATGCGCGCTGGCCCGGAACAGCAGCGACGCGTCGGCCGCGAGCGGGCCGCCGACTGCGAAGCCGCCCGCGCGCGCATCGTCGCCGCCCGCCGTCACCTGCACGCGGCCTTCGCGCTCGGCCGAAGGCGGCGCGCTCTGCACGTAAACGAGCCCCGCCAGCGCATTCGCGCCGTAGCGGGTGCCCTGCGGCCCGCGCAGCACCTCGATACGGTCGATGTCGAAGGTCGTGGCGAGCGTGCCGATACCGCTGAAGTCGATGTCGTCGATGAGGAAGCCGACCGAGGGGTTCGGCGCGCCCTGGTACTGTTCCAGCTCGCCGACGCCGCGGATCTGCAGGTAGCGGGCACGATGGCCGTCGCCGGACCAGTTGAGGTTCGGCACCACGTTGATCAGTTCCTCGAAGTGCTGGACGGCGAGCTGCTCGACCGCGTCCGCATCGAGGGTCGTGATGCTGGCAGGAATCTCACTCGCGGCGCGCTCGCGGAAATCGGCGGTAACGACGATCTCCTCGATCGCCTGCGCCTGCGCGGTCGCCGGGGTCCACAGCAAGAGGCTTGCGAGAATGGTGCCGGAAAGCGGCACCGCGGTTTTCTGGTTCATCATCCTCTCCCTACGCCGGCATTACCCGGTTCAGGTTCTAAGGGTTCCCGTTACGGATCTCAGGTCCGGAGACCACCCCTGTGAAGCCGCGATTATAGCATCCGTCGAACCTCGTCTTCGCTGAATCCCCACTGCCGCAGGGCGGCGAGCGCCGACTCGCGCTGATCGGCCGGCGCGCTACGGGCCTCGGACGCGGTCCGGGAAAAGCGCGGCGCCGGGCCGGGTTGCCGGATTCCGTCGATCTCGACGTAGGTGCCGCGCGCCCGCGCGTGCTCGTCCTCCGTTGCTTCACCAAGCGTCAGCACCGGCATTGCGCAGGCGTCGACGCCACGCAGCAGCGCGCCCCACTCGTCGCGGGTCCTGCCGCGGAACGCACGCGCCAGGCGCTCGTGATGCGCCGGCCACTGTTGCGGGTCGTACTGGTCGGCCGGATCGATGTCCTCGATGGACAGCGCGTCGAGCAGCGCGGCGAAGAAGGCCGTCTCGAGGGCACAGACCGCAACGTACCTGCCGTCGCGGGTCTCGTAGCAGCGCGCGAAAGGTGCGCCGCCGTCGAGCCAGTTGCTTTCGCGGCATTCGTTCCACAATCCACCCGCCGTCAGCCCGTAGAACATCGTCAGCAGCGAGGCGGTGCCGTCGACCATGGCCGCATCGACAACCTGTCCTTTCCCGGAGCGGCCCGCTTCCAGCAAAGCCGCGAGCAGGCCCATGGCGAGGTACATCGCCCCGCCGCCGAAATCGCCGATGAGGTTGAGCGGTAGCGGCGGCGGACGATCGGCAGCCCCGATGCCGTGCAGCGCGCCCGCCAGGGCGATGTAATTGGTGTCGTGCCCGGCCCGCTGTGCCAGCGGGCCGTCCTGGCCCCAGCCTGTCATGCGGCCGTAGACCAGGCGCGCGTTGCGCGCCATGCACTCGCCGGGCCCCAGACCCAGCCGCTCCATGACGCCGGGGCGGAAACCCTCGAACAGGGCGTCGGCCTGCTCGCACAGCCGCAGCACGAGCGCGCGGCCGGCGTCGGACTTGAGATCGACGTCGAGCGTGGGCCTGCCGCGGTTCATCAGGTTGAATCGATCGGGCACGTCGACGCCGGGATCGGCGGCCGCAGGCCGCCGCAGGCGGATGATCTGCGCACCCATGTCGGCCAGCAGCATGCCGCAGAACTGGGTCGGGCCGATGCCCGCGATCTCGACGATGCGAATGCCGTGCAGCGGGCCCACGCCTGCAGCCGGTGCGGCTTGCTCAGCCGTCGCCGGCCGCCGCGGGCTTCTCGAGGCGCGCGATGAGGCCCGACGTATCCCAGCGGCTGCCGCCCATCTCCTGCACCTCGGCGTAATAGCGGTCTACCATTTCGGTGAGTTCGAGCCGTGCGCCGTTTGCGCGCGCTTCCTCGAGCGCGATGCCGAGGTCCTTGCGCATCCAGTCCGTTGCAAAGCCGAATTCGAACTGGCCGCGCACCATGGTGTGCCAGCGGTGGTCCATCTGCCAGGACTGCGCGGCGCCTTTCGAGATCGCGCTGATGACCTTCTCGACGTCGAGGCCGGCGCGCAGGGCGAAGTGCAGGCCCTCGGACAGGCCCTGCAGCAGGCCCGCGATGCAGATCTGGTTGACCATCTTCGCCAGTTGCCCGGACCCGACCGGACCGATCAGCGTGATGGCTTTCGCATACGACTCCATGACCGGGCGTGCGCGTTCGAAGACCTCGGCATCGCCACCGACCATGATGGTGAGCTGGCCGTTCTCGGCGCCCGCCTGTCCGCCGGACAGCGGTGCGTCGAGGAACCCGACCTGCCGCCCGGCAGCGGCGGCGTACAGCTCGCGCGCCAGCGTTGCGGACGCCGTGGTGTGATCCACGAGGATCGACCCGGCCGCCATCGTCTGCAGCGCGCCGCTGTCGCCGAGCGTCACTTCCCGCACGTCGTCGTCGTTACCGACGCAGCAGAAAACGACGTCGGCGCCGGCGGCCGCCTCCGCCGGCGTCGCAGCGCCCCGGCCATCGTATTGCCCGAGCCACCGCTGCGCCTTGTCCGCACCGCGGTTGTATACAGCCACGTCGTGACCGCGGACCGACAGGTAACCGGCCATCGGGTACCCCATGACGCCGAGGCCTATGAATGCCGTCTTCATGCGCCGGCCTTGCGCGGGTCGAGACCGATCGAGCGCGCGATGATCTCGCGCATGATCTCCGAGGACCCGGCGTAGATGCGCGACACGCGCGCCGCCGTGTACATGCGGCTGATCGGGTATTCGTCCATGTAGCCGGCGCCGCCGTGCAGCTGCAGGCACTCGTCGGTGACGCGGCCCTCGAGTTCGCTCGTGAACAGCTTTGCCTTGGCGGCATCCTCCGCGCTGAGCTTGCCCGCGTTGTGCTGCAGCACGCACTGGTCCACGAACGCCTGGGCGACGTCGATCTCCGTGCGCATGTCGGCCATCTTGAAGCGCGTGTTCTGGAATGCGGCGATCGGCTGGCCGAACGCATGGCGCTCGCGAACGTAGTCCATCGTGACGGCGAACGCCGCCTCCGCATTCGCCACGAAGCCAACGGCCGCGAGCAGCCGCTCTTCCACCAGCCCGTGCATCATGTGATAGAAACCGCGGTGCAGCTCGCCGAGCAGGTTCTCCTTCGGCACCTTGACGTTGTTGAAGAACAGCTCCGCGGTGTCCTGGCTCTTGAGCCCCATTTTTGCGAGGTTGGCACCGCGTTCGAAACCCTCCATGCCACGCTCCACGACGAACAGGCTGATGCCGCGACGGCTCTCGGGGTCCGTCCGCGCCGCGACGATGACGAGATCCGCGAGGATGCCGTTGGAGATATAGGTCTTGGCGCCGTTCAAGAGGAAATGGTCGCCCTTGTCCTCCGCCTTCGCGCGGATCGACGCCAGATCGCTGCCGGCGCCGGGCTCGGTCATCGCGATCGCGAGGATGCTCTCGCCGCTGACGCATTTCGGCAACCAGCGTTGCTTCTGCTCCGCGGTACCGAACTCTTCGATATACGGGCCGACCAGCCGGCTGTGCAGCCACAGGAAGAAACCGGGCTC
>DATIUU010000169.1:0-3945 GCA_035466635.1 Woeseiaceae bacterium | reverse complement strand
AACGCACGGAGAAGCGCGTGCCGATGACGCGGCTGCGCGCGCGTATCGCCGAGCGCATGGTGCAGGCCCAGCACACGGCCGCCATGCTCACGACGTTCAACGAGGTCGATCTCACCGAGGTCATGGCGCTGCGCGCCCGCTACAAGGATGCTTTCGAGAAGAAGCACGGCGTGCGCCTGGGCTTCATGTCCTTCTTCACGAAAGCCGCTGTCGAGGGCCTGAAGAAATTCCCGGCCGTCAATGCGTCGGTCGAGGACAACGACATCGTCTACCACAATTACTACGACGTCGGCATCGCGGTCTCGTCGGAACGGGGCCTGATGGTCCCGGTACTGCGCGACGTCGACCAGATGAGCTTTGCCCGCTTCGAGGCGGAGCTGGCGGCGCTGGCGAAAAAAGCGCAGGACGGCACGATCGGCATGGATGACCTGACCGGCGGCACCTTCACCATTACCAACGGCGGCATCTTCGGATCGATGATGTCGACGCCGATCCTGAACCCGCCGCAGAGCGCGATCCTCGGCATGCACAACATCCAGGAGCGGCCGATGGTCGTGGACGGTGAGATCAGGATTCGCCCGATGATGTACCTCGCGGTGACCTACGATCACAGGATCATCGACGGGCGAGAGGCCGTGCAGTTTCTCGTGACGATCAAGGAGCAGCTCGAGGATCCGGGCAGGTTGCTGTTGGAAGTTTGAGGAACCAGGTAAACGATGAGCAGAAAATTTGATGTCGTAGTGATCGGGGCTGGCCCCGGCGGCTACATCGCCGCGATTCGAGCCGCACAACACGGCATGACCGTCGCGTGCATCGACAAGTGGCAGAACCGGGACGGCAAGCACGCGTTCGGCGGCACCTGCCTGAATGCGGGCTGCATCCCGTCCAAGGCACTGCTCGAGTCCTCGGAGCTGTACCATCGCGCCGCGCACGAGTTCAGTAAACACGGCATCGAGATCGGCAAGCTCGCCCTCGATCTCGGCACCATGCAAAAGCGCAGGGCCGGGATCGTGCGCCAGTTGACGGGCGGCATCGCGGGCCTGTTCAAGGCCAACAAGGTGGAGGGCCTGGTCGGTCACGGCAAGTTGCTGGCCGGCAGGAAAGTCGAGTTCACGCCCGTTGACGGCGATCCGGAAGTGCTCGAAGCGAAGTACGTCATCCTGGCATCCGGTTCGGTGCCCATCGAGCTGCCGTTCGCGAAGTTCGACGGCGACAACATTATCGACTCCTGGGACGCGCTGGAACTCGACGCCGTGCCGAAACGGCTCGGTGTCATCGGCGCGGGCGTCATCGGCCTCGAGCTTGGCAGCGTCTGGTCGCGGCTCGGCTCGGAGGTGACGATCCTCGAGGCCATGGACGACTTCCTGTTCATGGCCGATCGCGACGTCGCCAATACCGCCGCCCGCGATTTCAAGAAGCAGGGTCTCGACATCCGGCTCGGCGCGAAGGTCACGGCGGCGCAGATCGGCAAGAAGGGCATCAAGGTCGAGTACGACGACAAGTCGGGCTCGGGTTCCATCGAGGTCGACAAGCTCATCGTTGCGGTCGGGCGCAAGCCTTACACCCAGGGTTTGCTGGCGGACGATGCGGGCATCCAGCTCGACGAGCGCGGCTTCATCGTCGTGGACCACGAGTGCCGCACGCGCGTGAAGGGCGTGTACGCGGTCGGCGATGCCGTGCGCGGCCCGATGCTGGCGCACAAGAGTTCGGAAGAGGGCGTCATGGCCGCCGATCTCATCGCCGGCGAGGTCGCCGAGGTGAATTACAACGTGATCCCGTCGGTCATCTACACCTCACCCGAGATTGCCTGGGTGGGCAAGACCGAAGCCGAGGTCAAGGCCAGCGGCCGTCCTTACAAGAAGGGCTCGTTCCCGTTTGCCGCGAGTGGCCGCGCCAAGGCCATGGAACAGACCACGGGCATGGTGAAGATCATCTCCGCGGAGGACGACGACGAGGTCCTCGGCGTGCACATCGTCGGGCCCATGGCCGGCGAACTGATCGCCGAAGCCGTACTCGCCCTGGAGTTCTCGGCCAGCACCGAGGACATCCAGCGCTCGTTCCATGCGCATCCGAGCCTCGCGGAAGCGATCCACGAGGCCGCGCTCAACGTCGACAAGCGCGCCCTGAACTACATGAACTGACGGCGCGCCGCTTATGCATCGCTGAGTTCCGCTTCAGGAGCGGTTCTCGATTTGCGATCGCGGGCCGAGGCTCGCTCCTGCAGGAGGCTCGTTCGCATTGTAGGAGCGGTTCTCGAACCGCGATCCGACCAGGCGGCATTGCCTGCTTGTGCCAACGTCAGCCCTCGCGTTCCCAGAAGTCCGCGTTCCTGATGCCGAGCTTCTTCGGGTCGAAGGTGTACGTCGTCACGCCCGCTTTCATCTGCGCTTCGTAGTCGTCGAGCGCTTTCAGGGCGGGCTTGCCCATGAAAAACAGGATCAGGATGCCGACGATGTTCAGCCACGCCATCAGGCCGACGCCCATGTCGCCGAGTGCCCAGGCGAGGTCGGCGGTGCGTACGGTGCCGTAGAATACCGCGCCGAGCATCAGGAACTTGAGGACGGTAATCTCGCCGGGTATCCGGATCGTGCGGCGCAGATAGGCGACGTTGGTCTCGGCGATGTAGTAGTAAGCGAGAATCGTCGTGAACGCGAAGAAGAACAGCGCGAACGCGACGAAGGTCTTGCCGCCGCTTCCGACGACGCTCTCGAGCGCGTACTGGGTAAATGCGGGGCTGTTCGCGAGCACGTCCTTCGACAGCAGGCCGCCGCTCTCCGTCGCTTCGACGCCCGTCACGTAGTACTGGTTGGTGATGAGTATCATGAAGGCGGTCGCCGAACAGACCAACAGCGTATCCACGTAGACCGAGAACGCCTGCACCAGGCCCTGCTGCGCGGGATGTTCGACCTCCGAAGCCGCGGCCGCGTGCGGGCCGGTTCCCTGGCCGGCCTCGTTCGAGTAGACGCCGCGCTTGACGCCCCAGCCGATCGCCGCGCCGACACCCGCCATCGGCGTGAACGCGTCCCCGATGATCAGCATGACGACGCCCGGCAGCGCGGTGATGTGCAGCAGGATGATGACGATCGCCATCAACACGTAGCCGATCGCCATGAACGGCACCACGACCTGGGTGAAATGCGCGATGCGCTTCACGCCGCCGAAGATGATGAAGCCGAGCAGCAATACGACGAAGACGGCGGCGCCGAGCTTGGTGTAGGTCACCGAGCCGAGCGATGTCTCGAGGGTGCCGGAACCGCCGAAGGCGAGGTCGGCGGCATTGCCGATGGCATTCGATTGCACGGTCGGCAATAGCAGGCCGACGGCGAAAATGGTCGAGATGGCGAAGATCCATGCGTACCACTTCTGGCCCATGGCCTTCTCGATGTAATACGCGGGGCCACCGCGGAACTGGCCCTCGTCTTCTTCCTTGTAGATCTGGCCGAGAGCGGATTCGACGTAGGCGGTCGCCGCACCCAGGAATGCCACGACCCACATCCAGAACACGGCGCCGGGCCCGCCGAAGCCGATCGCCGCCGCGACGCCCGCGATGTTGCCGGTGCCCACGCGGCCCGACAACGACACCGACAATGCCTGGAAGGACGAGATACCACGGTCGGATTCTTTGCTCGAGAACAGCAGTCTGATCATCTCGCGGAACAGGCGCACCTGCACGAAGCGGGTGAGTACGGAAAAGAAGAGCCCGGCCGCGAGCAGCAGGTAAACGAGCACCGGGCTCCAGACGTAGCTGTTGATCAGATCGATGAATTCCTGCATTCCCCTGTCCTTTCTTGTTCTGCTTCTTGCCCCCGCCCGGAATAGTAACCGAAATCAGGAGCGCCGTTGCACGGTGATCACGTTCGGCACCTGCTCCAGCCGGGCGATCGCGGTGCTGAGCGTCGGCAGGTCGCGGATTTCGATGCTGATGTCCATCACCGTCTCCAGGGT
>DATIUU010000168.1:0-2042 GCA_035466635.1 Woeseiaceae bacterium | reverse complement strand
AATCCGGACGCCTTCCTCATGGGCGTGGCGGTCGCGGCATCGTGCGCGTTCCTGACCCCCATCGGTCGCAAGAACAACACGCTGATCATGGGTCCCGGGGGCTACCGGTTCGGCGACTACTGGCGCATGGGGCTGCCGCTCGAGATCCTTATCGTGCTCGTTTCGGTACCGATGATCCTCGTCGTGTGGCCGCTGTAAGGCCCCGTTTTATGTCAAGCGACTGTCGCTGTTTGCACGACTGAAGCGTCACTTCCTGACACTCGAAGGTCGGATTTTTCTTAAGTATTAGTTTAGAAAAAGTATATAAATTACTGAAAAATAAAATTTTAAAAAAATCAATATGGAGCGGAATCGGTTGGCATGCGGATTGCAGCCCTGTCTGGCGACTATTGACTACACGAGCCAGATCGCTTGGCGCAACGGAGGCTACGATGGAGCGGGCGACTATCCAGGACTGGACGTTCAGCAAGGTGCCGGTACAGGTCGGCGACTACCGCGAAGTGCAATACCGTGTTTACCGCAATGGCGGCAAGCACTACCAGGAGATCTGCGAGGCCGACGGCGCGCCGGTCCATACCCTGGAACTGCCGGAAGGCATGAAGCTCGACCGCAGCAGTTACGAGGTATTGCTGCGCTACGTGCTCGTCGACGTCGTCGCAGCGTAGTCCTCGACCGCCTGCCAGACCCGCAACAGGTTCTCGCCGAGGATCTTGCGGATGTCGGCCTCGCTGTAGCCGCGGCGCAGCAGCCCTGCGACGAGATTCGGGTAGGCCGACGCGTCTTTCAGGCCGGTCGGCAGTGAATCGCCGACGCCGTCGTAATCGGAGCCGATGCCGACGTGGTCGACGCCGACCAGCGCGATGACGTGATCGAAGTGATCGAGGACGTCGTCGAGGGAGGCGTAGGGCATGGGGCCGTGCTCCGCTTCCCAGGCGGCGGCGAACCGCGCCTGCGCCTCTTCGCGCGGGAGATCGCTGTGTTCCTGCATGAAGGCCGTCGACGCGGGCCAGCGTTTCAGCGAGTACTGGCGGGCCTCTTCGTTGATGAACGCCGAGCCGAAATTGATCATCATGATGCCGCCTTTTTCGGCCAGCGCCTCGATCATCTCGTCGCTCATGTTGCGTTCCCAGCCCGGCGTGAAATGGCGCGCCGAGGAATGCGAGGCGATAACCGGTGCCGCGCTCACGTCGAGCACCTGCCAGAACGCATCGTCCGACAGGTGGCTGACGTCCACCATCATGCCGAGCCGGTTCATTTCGCGGACGACCGCGACGCCGAATTCGCTGAGGCCGTTCCATTGCCGGTTCTCGTCGTAGGACGAATCGGAGAGGTGGTTCGACAGGCTGTGTGCGAGCGTGACGTAGCGAATGCCACGGGCGTAGAAATGGGCCAGGTTCGCCAGGTCGCCCGCAATCGGCGAGCCGTTCTCCATGCCCATCGGCAGCGACATGACGCCCGATGCGAAATGCCTCCTGACCTCCGCCGGCGAGGTGGCAATGGCGAATTTCCCGTCCGAGGTCGCCACGATGGTTTCCACCAAATCAATGAGTTCTTCGGCCTTGTCGCGCGAGGTTCCCTCCGCCTCGAGCGCCGCGGGCGTGTAGATCGACATGAACGCGGCGTCGAGCCCGCCCGCCCGGGCCCGGGGGTAGTCGAAATCGCCGCTCTCGGTCGGGCGGCTCACGTCTTCGCCGGATTCGATCAGCCGGTAGGGGACGTCGATGTGGGTGTCCACGATGATGGACTCGCGCGCGATGCGTCCGGCCTCGGCCGCGAGATCCGCCGGCGGCGGGGCATCGCGGCCGCAGCCGGCCAGGAGGGCAAGGGCGAGGGCGAGCGCCAGGGCAATTGATTTACAGGTCATTGATCCGCTGCCGGCTGCTTGAAACAGGCGGGCATTGTAACCATATTGCCGTGAACAAACCGCTATTGGCTGCGCCCGAGACGGCCATCACAGGAGAATTCCATGAGTGACGACAAGCCTCCCGCCGATCATGTCATGTCCGACGATACGGAGGCGGGCATCCCCATCGAGGAGCACG
>DATIUU010000167.1:0-7597 GCA_035466635.1 Woeseiaceae bacterium | reverse complement strand
GCCTGGTCCCACGGCACGTTGCGCAGGCGCAGCGTCACGTTGCCCTGCACCGTGTCGGACACGACGATGTTCCTGCCCGACGTTTCGGCGAGCAGCTGCAACACGGCGCGCGTCTCGATGTCCTGGAAATTGAGTGTGAGGCGCTGGCCTTCGTATTCCTTGGACTCGGAGTAAAGGCTCGACGCTTCCTCGATCTGGTCTGCGACCGGGTTGATCTCGATCGAGAACTCGTTGTCGGACTGGTACGCAAGCTGGTCGAACTTGCCTTCGGCCGAGATCACGATGCGCGTGTCGAGATTGGTCCTGAGCGTATCGACCGTCGACACCGGCGTGGCGAAGTCCATCACGTCGAGGCGCCGCATCAGCTCGGCCGGCAGCGCGGTGTCCTTGAAGAGGGCAATGACACGATTGCCTTCCTGGCGGATATCCACCGGCGTGGACGGGTCCGTGAGGCTGATGATCACCCGGCCGCCGCCGTCGCGCGTGCGGCGGAAATCTACATTCGTAATACCGCGGCCCTTGGGCGCCGCATAGGAGGGTGCGCTGGAAGCGGACGACGGGCTGCTGGCGAACTGGGTGGTGCCAGCATCGTAGTCGTCCCCGTGACCCAGGGTGACGATTACCGTGTTGCCGCTCCTGCGGGTCTCGTACGGGACCATCAGGTCGAGATTCAGGACCACGCGGGTGCGGCCGTTGGCCTCCGCGGTCAGGATCGTGTCGAGCGGTCCCTGGTTTACGTCGCGCCGGCGCTCGGTCAGGCCCAGGCTGGTGCCGGGCAGGTCCAGCGCGATGCGCGCCGGATTCTCGATCGTGAACGCCAGCGGCTCCGGGGCCGTCTCGCTCATGATGAGTTTCAGTTCGACACGCTGTCCGGACAGGCTCTGTACCTGAATGTCCTGCAGACGGTTGCCCTCCTGCGCATTGGCAGCCGTACCCGCGAACATCACGAGCAATGCCTGTACCAGCACGGCGGCTTGCAAGGTCAAACGCCGGTAGCCGATCGTCGGTTTCAGTTTGAGCATCATTCCAATTACTCCCAGTTCCACTCAGGCATCAGTCTGAAAGACCGATAGCGGCGTCTCGTTCAATGTAGCCACCGATTCCGTCAGAAATAATTTCAACCAGCACGATTTCCGATTCCGTGATATCGGTAATGCGGCCATCGTTCTGTCCCATGTAATTGCCGGGTACGACACGGTGGATCAGCCCATCCGAGGTCTGTACCAGGCCGTAGACCGTTTCGTTGATGTCGAGCGTGCCCACCATCCGCAGCGTATCCAGCGGAAAGCTCTCGAGAAATTCCGACGGGCGATTCTCGTCCGGGCGGGCACCACCGGCAGCCGTGCCTGCAGCCTGCGGCGTATCCGGGACGAAGGGCGAACGCATGCCTTCCGCGTCAGCGACGTAGGTGAAGACTTCGTAGGGCGTGATCTCGGGCAACGGCTCGATCCGGCCGCCCGGGCGCGCCTTGACCGAGTTGATGTAGCTGTCGAGATCGTCCATGTCGCTGCCGCAGGCGGCGAGCCCGACGGCGACGATCGCCAGCAGCAATCCCTTGCGCGGTGTGAGAGAAGCAATCATTTCTGCCCTGCCTCCTCAATGTATCGATAGGTCTTGGCGGTCACTTCCAGGTTCAGGATGTCGAATGACCCCTTCTGCTCGGGTGTGATCGTGATGTCGTGCAGGGTCACGATTCGCGGCAGCGCTGCGATGCCGCTGACGAAATTGGCCATCTCGTGGTAACCGCCGGTCAGGTGTATCTTGATCGGCTTCTCCGCATAGAAGTCCTTGGGGATCTCGGCCTGGGGCTGGAACAGCTTCTCCTGCAGGCCCGCCGCGAGTCCCGTCTGCGAAATATCGACGATCAGGCTCGGTATCTCGGTCTCGCCGGGAAGCTGCCTGAGCATGGTGCCGAAAGACTGTTCGATCTGGGCGAGCTGCGCCTTGTAGGCATCGTAGTTCGCCGCCTTGCGCTGCTTGTTCTCGAACGTGACGCGCAGCTCCTGTTCTTCGGCCTCGGCGCGCTGCAGCACCGGCGCCTTGTCCTTGACGATCGTGAACCATATGCCGGCAAACGTCACCGCGATGAAAACCAGGACGATGACGGCCGCGCGGAATACGAGCGGCCAGCGACCGATGTCGTTGACGTCCAGGCTCTGGAGTTCCTCGATGAGGTTCATACATCCCCCTCCTCGTCCGCACCACTACGACGTTGCTTGATGTAAACGATGAACTCGGCCTGCCGGGACGCGCCGGCCGTCGTGGTTTCCACGCGCTCGACTTCCGGGTCGGCCAGCCACTCCGAGGCATCGATCTGCCGCATCAGCGCCGACACGCGCGTGCTCGACTGCGCGACACCGCGCACCTCGATGCGCGAGCCGGTCTGCTTGATACCGGTCAGGTAGACGCCTTCCGGCAGTTGTCGCGTGAACTCGTCGAACAGGTGCACGATTTCCGGGCGGCTCTTCTGCAGCTGCTGGATGATCTCCATGCGCGCAAGCAGGCGTTCCTTCTGGCTCTCGAGCCCGTCGATTTCCTCGATACTGCGCTGCAGTTCGCTGATCTCCTCGGTGAGGCGGGCGTTACGCCGTTCCTGGGCCGAAATCATCTGCGAGTAAGCCAGCATGGTCAGCATGATGACGGCGATTGCCGCCAGTACCGCGCCGCCCATCGCCAGTCCGAAATCGCGTTGGCGTCGCTTGCGTTCTTCCTCGCGCCAGGGGAGTAGGTTAATCCTTGGCATCAGTCAAAGCTCCTCAGTGCAAGCCCGCAAGCTGTCAGCAGCGCGGTTGCGTCCTTGTGAACACCCTGCGACTTGGCCTTCGACGAAATCTTCATCTGGCCCAGGGGATCGCCCACTTCGGTCGGTATGCCGACCCGGCTGGAGATCACGTCGGCAATGCCGGGGATGTTCGCGCAGCCGCCGCACACGACGATCATGTCGGGCTGTTCGCGGCCGCCGCCTGAAGCAAGATAGAACTGCAGGGAACGACTGACCTGCTGCGTCATGTCGTCGATGAACGGTTCGAGAACCTCGGGCTGGTAGTTGCTGGGCAGGCCGCCTTGCTTCTTGGCGCGGCCGGCGTCCTCCATGGACAGCCCGTAGGTACGCATGATCTCCTCGGTCAGCTGCTGGCCGCCGAAGTTGAAGTCGCGCGTATAGATGACCTTGAGATCCTCGAGCACCGAGAACGTCGTGCTGCTGGCACCGATATCGACGACGGCGACCGAGTGCCCCATGCCGCCATCGGGAAGCTGGTGACTGAGCAGCTGGCACGCGTTCTCGAGCGCAAACGCCTCGACGTCCACGATGTGCGCGCTCAGGCCCGCCGCATTCACGGCGGCCTGCCGTTGCTCGACGTTCTCCGTGCGCGTCGCGACGAGCAACACGTCCATCAGCTCC
The DNA here is from genome assembly GCA_035466635.1 of Woeseiaceae bacterium. Lineage (GTDB taxonomy): Bacteria > Pseudomonadota > Gammaproteobacteria > Steroidobacterales > Woeseiaceae > UBA1847. Next base: position 4,194 of record DATIUU010000167.1, on the reverse strand, counting down.
GGGTCCTTCTCGTTCGGGCCGATGATCTCGAAGTCGAAGCTGACTTCTTCCATCGGGAACGGGATGTACTGGTCCGCCTGGATCTCCACCTGGCCCTCGAGGTCGCGCTCGGAGAGTCCGGCGGACATCTGGATGACCTTGGTAATCGCGGCGTCACCGCTGATGGCGACGGCAACGTCCGTTGCCTTGGCGCCAGCGCGTTTGACGGCGCGGCGGATGGCTTCGCCCACAGCTTTCGCATCAACGATGGCTTTTTCGCTGACCGAACTGGGCGGTGTGGGCTCTGCCGCATACGACTCGACGCGATAGCGCTTGCCGCTTTGCGACAGCTCTATCAGCTTGACCGACGACGTCGTGATGTCGAGGCCCAACAGGGGTTGAGTTTTCTTGCCGAAAAGCACGTTTTTTCCCTTCTAAGTCGGTAAGTTGCGAGTCAAAAGTAGGTAGGACCTGAGCAAATTGATTTAACTATATATCAACAAAATGTTAAATAAAACGTGACTTTGTTCACGATCCCGGGAACGTATGTTACTGATGCCACGCTACATATTCCGTGAACTGGTCGTGGTGTCGACGTCGAGGTCCGCGGAACGGCCCGGGCATTGCAGCTTGCACCCGCCGCTCGCTATCATCGGCCGCGGCAAAACGGCCCCGCTTGGGCGCTTGCCCCTGGAATGCCACACACTGAACACTGGTCGAACACCAGACTACCTGTATGCTCATGCAGGCAGCGGCGCGCTTTTCGGCGCCGTAATGCCAGATACGCGTGAGTCGAGTGCCTATGCGAAAGCCGAGGAAGCAAGCCCCCAGACGGTCCCATAGCGGGCTGTTGCGCACCCTGGTCGTTACCGCCGGGCTGGCCGCGCTCGTTATCATCGGCGGCGTGGCGGGCGTCATCGGTGCTTACTATTTCGTCGCCCCGGGCCTGCCGGCCGCGCAGACGATTCGCGACATACCGCTGCAGATCCCGCTGCGCATTTACAGCCGCGACGGACACCTTATAGAGGAGATCGGGCAGCGACGCCGCATACTCGTCCGCTACGACGACGTGCCGCCGCATGTCGTCGCCGCGTTCATCGCCGCCGAGGACCAGCGCTTTTTCGTGCACCCCGGTATCGATTACCGCGGCATCCTGCGCGCGCTCTCGCAGCTCCTGGTAACCGGCGAAGTTGCAAGCGGCGGCAGCACGCTGACGCAGCAGCTCGCGCGCAGCTACTTCCTGTCGCTCGAGCAGACCGCCGAGCGCAAGTTCAAGGAGGCATCGCTCGCCGTTCGCATCGAACAGGAATTCACCAAGGAACAGATCATGGAGCTGTTCCTCAACAAGATGTTCTTCGGCCAGCGCGCGTACGGTGTTGCGGCGGCGGCGCAGGTCTATTTCAACAAGCCGCTTGCCAGCATCAATATCGCGGAAGCGGCGACGCTCGCCGGCGTATTGCCCGCCCCGTCCCGGTACAACCCGGTGCGCAGCCCGACCGACGCGCGGCGGCGCCGCGGTTACGTGCTCGGTCGCATGCTCGACCTCGGCTTCATCTCGCGACAGGAGTACGACGCGGCAATGGCGCTGCCGGTCGAGTCGCACCTGTACGGCGCCGCGGTCGAGCTAAATGCGCCATATGTCGCCGAGATGGTCCGCCGCGAAATGTTGTCGCGTTACGGCGAGGAAACCTACACCGCCGGCTTCCAGGTCGTGACCTCGCTCGATTCGCGGCTGCAGAAGTCGGCCAACTACGCATTGCGCAACGGGCTGCTCGAGTTCACCCGGCGCCGCGGCTACCGCGGCCCGATCACGACCATCGAGTTGCCGCCGGAGCTGCCGGGGCTCGCGATCGCGGAATGGCCGGCCGAGACGCTCGAGGTCCTCGACCAGTATGCGCCCGGCGGCCTGTCGCTCGCGCTGGTGACCCGGGTCAACGACAACAACTCGGCCGATATCGTGTTTCGCGACGGCACCGCCGCGACCCTGCCCTGGCGCGGCATGAGCTGGGCGAAACCGTTCATCGATCGCGAGACGACGGGCCCCGCGCCGCAGACGGCCGCCGACGTGCTCGCCGCAGGCGACGTCATTTACGTCATGCCCACGAGCGCCGGTTTCTGGGCGCTGGCACAGGTCCCGGAAGGCCAGGCCGCAATCGTTTCGCTCGATCCCGATGACGGCGCCATTACCAGTCTCACGGGCGGCTTCGATTTCGCCACCTCCAAGTTCAACCGCGCCACGCAGTCGGCGCGCCAGCCCGGCTCGTCGTTCAAGCCATTCATCTATTCGGCGGCGCTGGAGCAGGGCAACACGCCGGCCACGGTGGTGCTGGATGCGCCGGTGGTGATCAACTCGTCGGAACTCGAAGCCGTTTGGCGGCCCATCAACTACAGCGGGCGCTTCTACGGCCCGACGCGCATGCGCGAGGCGCTGGTGCGGTCGATGAACCTCGTCTCGGTGCGGCTGCTGCTGTTCGAAACGGGCATCGGTAACGCGGTGCGCCATATCGCGAAGTTCGGCTTCAACGACGCCGCGCTGCCGCGCAACGGGTCGCTGGCGCTCGGCGGTGGCGCGGCGTCGCCACTGGACATGGCGCAAGGCTACGCGATCATCGCCAACGGCGGTTTTGCGATCAAACCGTACGTCATCGACGCCATTTACGGCGCCGACGGCTCCATGCTGTATCGCGCGGACCCCGCCGTGGTCTGCGAACCCTGCCTGGCGGAACCCGCGGACGACTACGTGCCCGACCCGGCGGAGGAGATGACCCTCGAGGAGATGATGGATATCGCGCCGTTCCAGCGGCCGGACGCCAGCACGGCACCCGAGCTCTTCGCCGACGTCAACGCGGCGCCGGCGGCCGTGTCCATTCAGAACGCCTACCTGATCCAGGACATGATGCGCGACGTCATCCGTCGCGGCACCGGCCGGCGTGCGCTGGTGCTGGGCCGTAAGGACCTGTCCGGCAAGACCGGTACCTCCAACGACCGCCGCGATGCCTGGTTCGGCGGTTTCAACCGCGACCTCGCGGCCATCGTGTGGGTCGGCTATGACAACGACCTGCCGCTGGGGCCGGGCGAGGAAGGCTCGCGAACCGCGCTGCCGGTGTGGATCGAGTTCATGCGCGAGGCGCTGCGCGGCGTGCCGGAGCACCAGATGCCGATGCCGCCGGGCATCGTATCGGTCCTCATCGACAAGGAAACCGGCTGCCCGGCCAGGGCCGGACAGCGCAACGTCACCTTCGAAATGTTCCGGCAGGATCACGTGCCGGAATGCGAGACCGTCGAAGAACTGCCCGACATCTTCAACGACACCACCGGCATCGGCGACGGCGACGGCGACGGCAGGGGCGAGGAATCCGGGGAGACGGAAGAGCCGTTGTTCTGACGCCATGCCCAGGAAGAAGGTCAACAACGGTGAGCGGGCGCGCCTCATGGTCGCGCAGGAAGCAGCGCGCATCATCGTCAACCAGGGCATCCGCGATTTCGGCGTCGCCAAGACGAAAGCGGCAGAGCGGCTCGGACTCAGGGAGCGCGGCTCGCTGCCCGGCAACGTGGAGATCGAACACGCCGTCAGTGAGCACCTGCAGTTGTTTGCGGGCGATTCGCACACCGACCTGTTGCATTCGATGCGGCAGGCGGCGCTGTCGGCGATGGAACTGCTGTCCCCGTTCATGCCGCGCCTCGTCGGCCCGGTGCTCAGCGGCACCGCCGATGCGAACTCCGCCGTCAACCTGCACGTGTTCGCCGACAGCGTGGAAGCGGTCGCGGACGCGCTCGACCGGCACGGCTTCAACTACAAGCCCTACGAACGGCGCCTGAAGAGCCGCCGCGATCGCACCGAGACCTACGCCGGTTTCGAATTCCACCACGGCGAAGCGGCCGTGCAGGCCACCGTGTTCCCGGTGGACGGCCTCCGCCAGGCGCCGATCAGCCCGGTGGACGGCAAACCGATGAAGCGCGCGGACGAGAAAGCCGTGCGCGAGTTACTGCGCGACGTGTAGGCGCGGGCCCCGGCCCGCGATTGCGACGGCGATTCGTGCTGTAGGCGCGGGCCTCGGCCCGCGATCGCGACGGCGATTCGTGCTGTAGGAGCGGGCCTCGGCCCGCGATCGCGGTTCGAGAACCGCTCCTACAGCACGAACAGCAACCGGTGTCCGGTTATAGAACCGCGCCTGCAGGCGGATCAGCGGAAGCTCAGCGCTTCCCGACCGGTAC
>DATIUU010000166.1:0-10327 GCA_035466635.1 Woeseiaceae bacterium | reverse complement strand
GAGCGCTACCCCGACGGCATCGGGGAGGACGGCTTCTACCAGCAGCGACACTCCGAACATTTCCCGGACTTCGTCGCTTCGAAGCGCCTGCCGACGGCCGCTGGCAACGACTCGGTCGAACACGTGATCGCCGACAACAAGGCTTCGCTCGTGTACCTCGCGGACCAGGCTGCCCTGGCCCTGCACGGCTGGTTGTCGGTTGCAGACACACCGCGGAACCCGGATCGGGTGGTGTTCGATCTCGACCCGCCGTCAGACGACGGCTTCGACACCGTCGTCCTGTGCGCGCGCGACCTGCGCGATTGTCTCGAGAGCGCCGGTCTTTGCGCCTATGTCATGACGACGGGCTCGCGCGGACTGCACGTCCTGGCCCCGCTGGACCGCAGCCTCGACTTCGACGAGGTGCGGGAATTCGCGAAGACCGTCGCGGCCGCGATCGCGGACGAGCGGCCGTCGCAGTTCACGGTGGAACAAAGGAAGGACGCGCGGAAGGGACGCATGTACATCGACGTGGGCCGCAACGCATACGGGCAAACGGGTGTCCTGCCCTACTCCCTTCGCGCGCTGGAAGGGGCCCCGGCAGCCACACCGCTGGATTGGGACGAACTCGGCCGTGACGATCTGTCACCGCAGCGCTTCGGACTGCAGAACATGCGCGCCCGACTCGCTCAGAAGAAAGACCCGTTCGACGATTTCAACCAGCGGCAAGCGTCTTTTTAGCCAGGCGAACCTGCACCCGGGCTCGCCTGGCGCGACGAGTCACTCTGTCCCGAATGCGGGACTGATGCTCGCGCCGCCGTCGATCACCAGGTCGTGGCCGGTAATCCAGCCCGCGAGCGGCGATGCGAGATAGGCCACCGCGTTCGCGACGTCGTCGGGTGCGCCGAGCCGGCCGAGCGGGGCCGAACGGCGCCAGCGACCCACGCCCTCGGGCCATTCTTCTTCCAGCCCGTCGCGATCGACGAGGCCGGGCGACACCGAGTTGACGCGTATGTTGTGCCTGCCGAGTTCCAGCGCGGCCGCGCGCGTCGCCATGATCAGCGCCGACTTCGACGTCGCGTAGTGGCTGTGCCCGATCGCGGGCCTCGAGCCCTCGATCGATGCAATGTTGACGATACTCGCATCCCGGATTCCCGCTTCGATCACGCCCTCGGCGAAAAGCTGCATGAGGCGGAAGGGCCCCTGCACATTGGTCGCGAGCATCGATGCCAGGTCAGCCGCCGATATTCGCTCGAACGCGGCAACCGGCTGCAGGGCGGCGTTGTTGACGAGGATCGTCGCCGTTCCGAATGCTTCCCGGGATGCGGCCACCAAACTCTCGCAGCCTTTGGCTGTCGACAGGTCGGCGCCGATTGCCCGCGCTTGCCGGCCCTCGCCCTCGAGCGCTTCCACCAGTTCGAGCGCCGCGTCCTGCGCCGCGCGATAGTGCACGATTACCTTCGCCCCGTACCCGGCGAGGCAGCGACAGATCGCCCGGCCGATACCGCCGCTCCCGCCGGTTACGATGGCGACCTGTCCATCGAGCATCCTGTCCATCATGTCGCGGCCCCGTCCCTTGCCGCCGATGCGTCCTTCGACAGCATCTCGGGCAGCAGTATCTCGAGCGCCGCGCGCAACGTCTCGCCGGCAAGGCCCGCCACCCGGTGCACTTCCTCGATGGTGTCCGGTTGCTGGCCGGCTCCACCGGTCGCCATGTTGGTGATGGCGGAGAACCCGAGCACCCGCATGCCGGCGTGAACCGCGGCGATCACCTCGAGCACGGTCGACATGCCGATCGCGTCGGCGCCCGCCATGCGATAGAAACGCCGCTCGGCCGACGTCTCCAGTGACGGCCCGGTGACGCCGGCGTAGATCCCGGTGCAGTAGCCGACGCCCTGCTCCTTCAGCAGGTTCTCTGCAAGCTGCCGCAGGCCCGGATCGTACGCACGGCTCATGTCGGGGAAACGCAGGCCGACGGCGTCGTCATTCGGACCCGTCAGCGGGTTGCAGCCGGTGAAGTTGAGGTGGTCCTCGATCAGCATGACCTGTCCTGGCCGAAACCCGGGATTGAGCGCGCCGGCCGCGTTGGTAACGACCAGCTGCTTCGCCCCGAGCCGTCGCAGGACCTGCACGGGCAGCGCAATGTCGGCCGCTCGCCAACCTTCGTAAAGGTGCATGCGCCCCTGCAGGACGGCAACCCGCTGGCCGCACCAGTCGGCCAGCAGAAGTCGCCCGGCATGCCCGGCGGTCGTCGCGTCCGGGAAGCCTTCGATATCCTGGTAGGGAATGCTGCAGGCGTCGTTGAGTTCGCCGGCGACGGATCCGAGGCCCGACCCGAGAATCAGCGCGATGTCGCATCGCCGGTCGGTCCTGCTCTCGATACTGGCGACGGCGTTAGCAAGGAGTGACTTCATGTAAAGTGTAATCGGCCGCCAAATGTGCGCCTACTTTATAATCGCGCCTGGCAAAAGTCAGTTTTCCCGCCCACCCCGCGCACGACACAGGATCCTGATATGAAAGAGCAAGCCGGCGCACGCCCACCCGAGTGGTACATCCCTGCCGGCGGCGCCGGGGAGTTCTGGACCGATGAACGCTGTTACATCACCGAACTTCTCAACAGCGAAAGGTCCCCTGGCGTGTCGCTCGCCATCGCCCGAATCGAACCTGGGGTGCGCACGCAGTTGCATTCGCTGTCCGGGATCGAGGAAATCTACATCGTCCGCTCCGGCCGTGGCGTTATCGAGATCGATGGCATCGAGAAGCAAATTGCCGCGGGCGACCAGGCCATCGTGCCCGCCTCCGCCGCGCAGCGCGTCAGCAACGCCGGCAGCGACGACCTCTGGTGCTATTGCGTCTGCCGGCCACGCTTCCGGCCCGATTGCTACGTGGACCTAGAGGCGGGCCACGGTTGAGGGCGGCATCGTGATCGGGCTGCTGGGCATCGCGACGATGCTGGCCCTGGCCGTGCTGTTCTCCGAGAACAGGCGTGCAATCCGGGTCGGCCCGGCATTGCGCACGTTCGGCCTGCAGCTCGCGGTGGCGATCGTCGCCCTGGCGACACCCGCCGGCCTGGCCGTGTTGTCGGCGATGAGCAATGGCGTGCAGGCGGTCCTGCTGCATGCGAAAGCAGGCACGGAGTTCGTCTTCGGCCCGCTGTCGAACGACGCGGGCGGTTTCATCCTCGCGTTCCAGGTACTGCCGATCATCGTGTTCGTCGCGGCGCTGATCAGCCTGCTTTTCTACCTGCGCGTCATGTCGCTGATCATCCACTTCCTCGGCGGCGCGCTGAGGGTGATCACCGGCACGTCGCGCATCGAATCGACCTGCGCGGCCGCGAACATCTTCATCGGGATGGCGGAAGCGCCACTCACCGTGTTGCCGTTCCTGCCGAAGATCTCCCGGTCGCAGTTGTTCGTCGTCATGGGCGTCGGGCTGTCGAGTGTCGCGGGAACGGTGATGCTGGCCTACGCCGCTCTCGGCGTGCGCATCGAACTCCTGCTGACGGCCGCCTTCATGGCGGCGCCCGGCGGTCTCCTCATCGCCAAGATCCTGGTGCCCGAAACCGGCGTGCCTTTCGACGTGCCGAGCCTCGAGCAGTTGAACGAGACCGTCGATGGCGCGCGGCCGGGCAGCTTCGTCGAGGCTATCGCGAACGGTGCCTCGATCGGGCTGAAGGTGATGCTGAACGTCATCGCGGCACTGATTGCGTTCATCGGGTTGATCGCGCTGCTGAACGCGATGCTCGCGGCCATCGGGGGGCTGGCCGGCGTCCCGCAACTGTCGATGGAGCTTGTCCTCGCCTACCTGTTCGCTCCGGTAGCCTTCGTGATCGGCGTACCCTGGGACGAGGCATTCCGTGCCGGCACGTTCCTCGGGGAAAAAGTCATCCTCAATGAGTTCCTCGCTTACCTGCATTTCTCGCCGCAGATTGAAAACTTCAGCGAACGAGGCCAGGTGGCGATCACGGTTGCGTTGTGCGGCTTCGCCAACCTGACGGGCCTCGCGGTGCTGCTCGCCGGGCTGAAGTCAATCGTGCCGGAGCGCGGAACCGAGGTGGCGAAACTCGGGCTCAAGGCCGTGCTCGCGGGCACGCTGGCGAACTTCCTGAGCGCCTCGATCGTCAGCGTGATCGTGGCGATCCAGGGCTAACGCGGAAAGTCACTATCCCCGTTCTGCGTAGGACGTCGTGTGATAGCGCCGGAACTCGAGCCGCTCCGACCAGTAGGTCTCCGGCAGGCCGCATTTCGTTTTCAGCGCGCGGAGAAATTGCCGCGGATCCGGCAACATTTCCCAGACCTTCGGCAGGAAGGTCGCGCGGCGACCCTCGGCGATGATCACGAGGCCATCGATGCCCGGCGTCAGCCGGCGCAGAAGATCGGCTTCCCGGGAGACCGGTATCGATTCGAGCGGCGACAGCACGCACACCTCCAGATGGATGCCACCCAGCTCGTGTTCGCCGACCGGCTCGAAACGCACGTCCCGGAATGCCGCCCTGAACGCCGAGTTCGACACGTCCTCCGCAAGCGGGCGGATCGCCTCCAGGGTTCCGCAGCAGCCGCGCAGCCGGCCCTCGAAGCGCACGGTGGTGAAGGTCGCTGCGGTTTCCGCCAGCGCCCGCGGCAATGCGTCGCAGTCGACCGGCAGCGGCCGCCCGTGGACGAGCCCGTGCTCGATCGAGGCGCGCGCAAGACGCAGGAGCTCGGAGCCTGCGGCATCGTCGGCCGTGGCAAAATCGGGCGCTGGTTGGTGCAAGGCCTGTGTGGTCATGACCCTCTAGTGGGGACAATACGCCCTATCTCAAGCGGAACCAGGGGACAGTGACCGCAATTACCCCGTCGGTCAATTGAGGTCACCGTCCCCTTATTATTGCTGCCGCGTGCCGGGACGCGGATAAGCGAAGATTCGTATTGCGCCGGGCGCGCTTTTGCGCCACGTTTGACTATTATTCGGTGTCGCAGTCGAAGCAGCGTGCCCTGCTGCTGCATTGAGGATGAGTTGCAGACCGATTCGAAACGACTCCGGCAGGAAGCCGGCGGCGAAGCCGCCTCGCCGGCGCCGGAGTTCGAGCAAGCGGAAGCCGCGTGGACCAGTGTACCCGCGGAGGCAGCCGCCCTGCAGCGCATTGCCACCGATACCGACTACCCGCTGCTGGACCGCGTCGCGGCGTTCGAAGACCTGATCGATGCGGAGGTCGGCGACACGGACCTCACGCGGGTGCGCAACATCGAACGCGAGACGAACCTGCGCCAGCTGTACGTCAAGTTCGAGGGCGGCAACCCGTCCGGCACCCAGAAGGACCGCATCGCGTTCGCGCAGGCCAAGGACGCACTGCGTCGCGGCTTCGAGTGCATGACGCTCGCGACCTGCGGCAACTACGGCGCCGCGACCGCGCTCGCCGCCAGCCTCGCGGGGATTCGCTGCATCGTCTACATCCCCGAGGAGTATGCCGCCAGGCGGCTGCGGGAGATGACCCGCTACAACGCCGAAGTCGTGCGCGTTCCCGGCGACTACGAGGCGGCCGTGCAGGCATCCAGCGAGGCCGCGAGCCGCAAGGACTGGTACGACGCGAACCCGGGCGGCAACAACACGGCGCTGCAGCTCGCGGCCTACGGCGAGATTGCCCGCGAGATCTACGACGACATGCGCGACGCCCCCGCCGCGGTCGCCGTGCCGGTGTCCAACGGCACGCTGCTGGCGGGCATCTACCGCGGCTTCCTGAGCCTCTACCGCCGTGACAAGACCTCGCGCGTGCCGCACATGATCGCCGGCAGCACCTACAAGCAGAATCCGATCATCGCCGCGTTCCTGAGCGGCGCCGACCACTGCGCGGATCTCGATCCCGCGCAGATCCGCGAGACCGAGATCAACGAACCGCTGGTCAACTGGCACTCGATCGACGGCGACCTCGCCCTGGCCGCGGTCCGCGACAGCGGCGGCTGGGCCGACTATGCCACCGACCGCGCACTCAGCGGTTATTCGCGGCTGCTGCGTGACGTGCAGGGCCTGAGCGTGCTCCCGGCGTCGACCGCCGGACTGCATGCGTTATTGGCCTGGCACGCGAAGCAGGCATTGCCCGGCGACCGCTACGTCGCGATCCTCACCGGACGCAGGGTGTGAGCACCTTCGTGCCGTTCGAAGGCGACGCCATCGTCTACTGCGAAGGCGGCTTCGGCAACACCTATGGCAAGACGGCGCACGGCCTGGTGCGATTCTCGCGCCGTTACCGGGTGCGCGCGGTCATCGACTCCACGCTCGCCGGCCGCGATGCCGGCGAGGTCATCGACGGCGAGCCGAACGGCATTCCGGTCGTCGCCGGCATCGCGGCCGCCATGCAGGCCGCGGAGGCCGCCGGTACTCCCGCCACGCATCTCGTTTTCGGCCTGGCACCGGACGGCGGAAGGCTGCCGGCCTTCGCCCGCGACGACCTGTTGGCCGCGCTGCACGCGGGTCTCAACGTCGACGCCGGGTTGCACGACTTCCTGACCGACGATCCCGCGCTGGTCGCGGCGGCGCAGCAAGCGGGCGTGATGATACGCGACATCCGCCGCGGTCCGCCGCGCAGCGAACTGCACGCCTTCACGGGCAAGATCGAGCAAGTCACCTCGAAGATCGTCGCCGTGCTCGGCACCGACTCGGCCATCGGCAAGCGCACCACCGCGGTGCGCCTCGTCGAGGCCTTCGAAACGGCGGGCATCCGCGCGGAGCTGATCGGCACCGGCCAGACGTCGTGGTTGCAGGGCGTCCGCTACTCCATCGTCGAGGATGCGCTGGTGAGCGATTTCATGGCCGGCGAGATCGAGCACGCGGTGTGGTCCGCGTGGCACGAACAACACCCCGACGTGATCGTCCTGGAGGGCCAGGGCAGCCTGATGAACCCGGCCTATCCCGGCGGCTACGAATTGCTCGCCGCCGGCCGCCCGCACCTGGTCGTGCTGCAGCACGCACCTACACGCAGCACCTACGACGGTTTTCCCGACTACCCGCTGCATCCGCTTGCGCGGCAGATCGCCGCCATCGAGATGGTGTCCGACAAGCCGGTGGTGGCCATTACCCTCAACCATGAAGGGCTGGCCCGCGACGAGATTCCGGGGGTCCTCGAGAAGCTCTCCGCCGAGACCGGGTTGCCCGCCTTCGACGTGCTCGTCGGCGGCGCCGACGCGCTCGCGGCCGAGCTCGCATCGCGGCTGGGCCTGGCAGCGGACCGATGAACGCGGCAACCACTGCGCAGCCCGGGCCGCTCAGGGACCTGCTCGTCATCGATCGGCTCGAGGTCGAGGCGCCGAAGCTGGAAGCGGACCGGGTCATCGCGACGTACCGTGTGACCGCCGGCGGCGAGACGCACTCGACCGAGTACGAGTACCACTACAACGAAGCCGTATTCGACCCGGCCGACCCCGCCGACCAAAATCTCGCCGCCATGATGATGGCGCAGCCGGCACTGAACTACGGGCTTTTCTGCCGCGAGATCGTGCTGCACGGCGTGCTGGACAGGCACGACCGCCGCTTCCTCGCCAATTACGCGGCGCACACCGCGCGCGAGATCTACGTCGACAAGTTCCTCACCGCCAACCCGTTCCTCACCGGTCCCGCAGCCAGCCTGCCGGCCGTGCGTCTCGAGACCTACCTGCAGGCGAAGCTGCTGTTCCCGGACGACTCCGGGAAAGTCGCCGCAACCTGGGACACCTCGCCGGAGCGCGTCGCGGTGCTCTCGAGCGGCGGCAAGGACAGCCTGCTGACCTACGGCCTGCTGCACGAAACCGGCACCGAGGTACACCCGCTGTTCGTCAACGAGTCCGGCCGCCACTGGTTCACGGCGCTCAATGCGTGGCGCCACTTCGAGGCGCACGTTCCGCATTCCGCGCGGGTCTGGACGAACTCGGACCGCCTGTTCGTGTGGATGCTGTCGCACCTGCCGTTCGTCCGCAAAGACCACGCGCGCGTGCGCGCCGACATCTACCCGATCCGGCTGTGGACGGTCGCCCTGTTCATCTTCGGCACGCTGCCGCTGGTGCGGCGCCGCGGTATCGGCCGCCTCATCCTCGGTAACGAGTTCGACTCCTCGTCGCGGCAGAGTCATAACGGCATCACCCACTACGGCGCCGTATACGACCAGAGCCGCTGGTTCGACGAGGCGCTGACGCGCTACTACCAGCGCAAGAACTGGAACCTCGTGCAGTTCTCCGTGCTGCGTCCGCTGTCGGAACTCCTGATCGAGAAACTCCTCTCGGAGCGTTACCCCGAACTCCTGCGGCTGCAGGTCTCCTGCCATTCCGCGCATGTCGAGGGTGAGCGGGCCCGCCCCTGCGGCAAGTGCGAGAAATGCCGCCGCGTGGTATCGATGCTCACGGCGCTCGGTGCCGATCCCGGACAGTGCGGCTATGCGCCGGAGCAGGTCGCCGCCTGCCTCGAGGCGCTTCCCGCGCAGGGCACTCACCAGGAGCGGCCCGCCGCGCAGCACCTGCTGCACCTGCTTGCCGAGAAAGGGCTGGTGCAGCTCACGACGCCGGCAACCGCCCATCCCGAGGTGCTGGCGCTGCGCTTCGACCCGGAGCGTTCCCCGCACGACACCGTGCCGGCAGACCTGCGCCAGCGCCTGTACGGCATTTTCCTCGAACACGCCGACGGCGCCGTCGAACGGCGCGGCCGCGTCTGGGCCAGGACCGACCCGCTGTCGCAGGAGGCCATCCGCCGCCCGCATGCGTTCGACCGGCGGCACGCCGACGCCACGCCCGACGCCGCTGACCACGTCCGGCTCGGCCCGCTGACCTGGCCGGAGGCGGAAAAGCGCTTCCGGGAAATGGACGTGGCGCTATTGCCGGTCGGCGCGATCGAGCAACACGGCCCGCACCTGCCGCTGGACACCGATGCCTGGGACGCCGAGCGCATTTGCGACGACGTGGCGGCCGCCTGCAGCCATCCGCGGCCCATCGTGCTGCCGCTGGTCGCCTACGGCGTGTCCTACCACCACGACGATTTCCCGGGCACGCTGAGCATCAGCCCGGACACGCTGTCGCGCATGGTTTACGAGATCGGGGTCGCCGTCGCACGCAACGGCATCACCAAGCTGCTGATCATCAACGGCCACGGCGGCAACTCGCCGGCGCTGCATTTCGCGGCCCAGACGATCAACCGCGATACGGGCATCTTCACGGCCGTCGACACCGGCGAATCGAGCGACACGGACATCGACGCACTCACCGAGACGCCCAATGACGTTCACGCCGGCGAAGTCGAGACGTCCACGACGCTCGCGCTGCGGCCGGAACTGGTGCGCATGGACCTCGCGAAACCCGCGATCCCGCGCTTCTCCAGCCATTACCTCGACTTCACCTCCAAGCGCAGCGTCGGCTGGTACGCGCACACCAAGAAGATCTCGGAGTCGGGCGTACTCGGCGACCCGACGCTCGCCACCGCGGAAAAAGGCCGCGAGATGTGGCGTATCATGGTCGAGAATCTCGTCGAGTTCGTCGAAGACCTGCGGGGCCTGTCGCTCGACGAGATCCACCAGCGCCGTTACTAGTGTCCTGTTTGCGAATTACCCGTCTCCACGCCTGGCTCGTGAACCTGCGGCTCGCGGAACCGTACACCGTTGCCTACGAGCACATCGATCACGCGCCCAACATCTTCCTGCGCATCGAGACCGACAAGGGGCTGGTCGGCCTCGGCTGCGTCAACCCGGACGAACCCGTCTGTGGCGAGACGCCGGAGAGCGTGCTCCGCGCGCTCGACGGACCGGCAACGGAGGCACTGACCGGCGCCGACCCGCGTTTCGTGACCCGGCTGCGCGAACGGCTGAAGCCACTGCTGCCGGACGCGCCCGGCGCGCGCGCCGGCGTCGACATGGCGCTCTATGACATCCTCGCGAAACTCGCCGGGCTGCCCGTCTACCAGCTGCTCGGCGGCTTTCGCGACCGCATCGCCACCAGCGTCACCGTCGGCATCCTCGACGAGGCCGACACCGTGCGCCGTGCCCGCGATTTCGTGGCACAGGGTTTTCGCGCACTGAAGCTCAAGGGCGGCGTCGACGTTGATGACGACATTGCGCGCGTGCTCGCGGTGCGCGACGCGGTCGGCGACAGGATCGCACTCCGGTTCGACGCCAACCAGGGCTACGGGGTGAAAGACTCGCTGCGGTTCATCGAGGCCACGCGCCGGGCCCGCCTCGAGCTCGTCGAACAACCGACCCCGCGCGCGGCGCTCGGCAAGCTGGCGAAGGTCACGCGTAAGGCGCCGCTGCCGATCATGGCGGACGAGAGCCTCATGGGCCTGCGCGATGCGTTCCGCATTGCACGCGGCGGCCTCGCCGACATGATCAACGTGAAGCTCATGAAGTGCGGCGGCATCGGCC
>DATIUU010000165.1:0-4426 GCA_035466635.1 Woeseiaceae bacterium | reverse complement strand
AGGGGGTCACCTTCGAAGCCCTGCAGTACCGCGGCGCCGAGATCGTGGCGAAGGCGGCGACGGCGGCCGGCATCCGGCGCTTCCTGCTGATGAGCGCCAACGGCATCGACAGTGCCGAGACGCCTTACCAGACGACGAAGCTCAAGGCGGAGGCGATGCTCCGCGAGAGCGGCCTGGACTACACGGTGTTCAGGCCGTCGGTGATCTTCGGCGACCCGCGCGGCACGATGGAGTTCGCGACGCAGCTGTATCGTGACATGGTCCGGGCACCGCTGCCGGCGGTGGGTTTCCACACCGGCCTGACCCCTGCTCATGGCGAGGTGCTGATGTCGCCCGTGCACGTGCGCGACGTCGCCGACGCGTTCGTCAGCGCGCTGGCAGACGATACCACCATCGGCAAGTGCTTCGTGCTGGGTGGGCCGGAGGTCGTGTCGTGGGTCGAGATGCTCGAGCGCATCGCGGCGGCCGTCGGCAGGAAGAAGCTCATCCTGCCGATGCCCATCGGCATCATGAAGCTCGGCGCCACGCTGCTCGACTGGCTGCCCTTTTTCCCGGTCACGCGCGACCAGCTCACCATGCTCGAGGACGGCAACACGGCCGAGCCCGACGATCTTGCCAGGCTTATCAAGCGTGAGCCGACAGCGTTTTCGCCCGAAAACCTGGGCTACCTCGACGGCTGATCCGGGCGTGGCCGGGCGCAGGCTCCTCGTCGTGCTGGGCAACCAGCTGTTCGCGCCCGGGCGGCTGGAGCCCTGCCGGGATGCCGTGGTGTTCATGGCCGAGGACGTGAGTCTCTGCACTGACGTGAAACACCACCAGCAGAAGATCGTGCTGTTTCTCGCCGCCATGCGCAGCTATGCCGATGAGCTGCGCGCGGCAGGCTTCGAGGTCCGCTATTTCCGGCTGGACGAGGAGGGCGGCTCGTACGAGCACAGGCTGGCGGGTGTGGTCGCAGAGCTCCATTGCCGGGAGCTGCTGCACTTCGAGATCGAAGACAAGCCGATGGAGCAGCGGCTGGTCGACTTCTGCGGGCAACGCTCGCTCGAACGAATCGAATTGCGGTCGCCCATGTTCCTCGGCACGCGCGCGGATTTTCTCGCGTTCGCCGCCGACCGGCCACGCTTGCTCATGGGCGATTACTACCGGCGCCAGCGGCAGCGCACGGGAATCCTCGTCGATGCGGACGGCAGCCCGGCGGTCGGCAGGTGGAGCTTCGACGCAGCGAATCGCAGAAAGCTCCCCAAAGGCGTGCAGCCGCCGGCGATCGCGCCCGCGCCGCGCACGCCTCACGTCGCGGCGGTGATCGGCATCGTCGAACGGCAGTTCGCGGACCACCCGGGCCGTGCGGCCGATTTCTGGTGGCCCACGACCCGGGCGCAGGCCAGGCAGTGGCTGCAGGATTTCCTGGACGAGCGCCTGGCACAGTTCGGCCCCTACGAAGACGCCATCAGCCGGCGTTCGGAGACGGTCTTCCACAGTGTGCTGAGCCCCTGCCTCAATATCGGCCTGCTCACGCCCGACGAGGTGCTCGATGCAGTGCTCGAGCGTTACGCGGCGCGCGCGCTGCCGATAGCAAGCATCGAGGGTTTCGTGCGCCAGGTTCTCGGCTGGCGCGAGTTCGTCCGCGGCATCTACCGGGTTTTGGGCGACGAACAGGAATCACGGAATTTCTGGCAACACGGCCGGGAACCGACAGCCGACTGGTACACGGGCACCACGGGCATCGCGCCGCTCGACGATGCCATCAAGACGTCGTTGCGCCTCGGCTGGGCACACCACATCCAGCGCCTCATGGTCATCGGCAACCTGATGACCCTTTGCGAGATCCGGCCCGCCGCCGCCTGGCGCTGGTTCATGGAGATGTACGTCGACTCCTCGGAATGGGTGATGGGACCGAACGTGTTCGGGATGGGAATCTTCAGCGACGGCGGCCTGTTCGCTACCAAGCCGTATATCTGCGGCTCCAACTACATCCTGAAGATGAGCGACTACGGCAAAGACGACTGGTGCACGACCGTCGACGGCCTGTACTGGCGCTTCATCGACAAACATCGCGAGTTCTTCGCGTCGAATCCGCGCCTCGCGCTGATGCCGAAGGCCCTCGAGCGGCTCGACACTACTCGCCGCGCGACGATTTTCGCAGCAGCCGAAGCCTTCCTGCAGCGTTTCACGGTCGAAGATACGACCTGAAACAAATCCTCACACTCTTGAAACCCATTTTCCGCGGCGCGTTGCTATTGTCTCCCACGAAGTATCAACCCGAGGATAAATGGAGATTATCAATGACCAGCAGGATTGCAGGATTTTTCAAACTGCTTATTGCAGCACAGTTCGTACTCGTCGCGGCGCAGGCAGGCGCCGGGCACCATGAGAAGACGGCCGGCGCGAAAGACATCGTCGATACCGCCGTTGGCGCTGGCCAGTTCAAGACGCTGGCCGCTGCTCTCGAAGCCGCCGGCCTCGTCGGCACTTTGAAAGGCGACGGGCCGTTCACCGTGTTCGCGCCCACCGACGCCGCGTTCGCGAAACTGCCGGAAGGCACCGTCGAATCGCTGCTCAAGCCCGAGAACCGGGACCAGCTCGTCGCCATCCTCACCTACCACGTCGTGCCGGGCAAGGTGGAGGCCGCGGACGTCGTCAAGCTCGACGAGGCAACGACCGTCAACGGACAGGACGTGCAGATCACGGTCGCCGACAGCGTCGTCCGGGTCAATGACGCCAACGTCATCAAGGCTGATATCGAAGCGAGCAACGGCGTCATCCACGTCATCGATACAGTCATCCTGCCCGCTTCGTAAGGTTAGGTAGCGTGGTGGCACAGGGACGTGCCGCCACCTTTTTTCGATGACCGCCCTGAGTACATTCCCGGCAGACCTCAACGTTGCCGTCGCAGGCGCCTCCGGCGGCATCGGAGCGGAATTCGTACGCCAGCTTGCCGCCGATAGTCGCGTCGCCAGCGTCTATGCGCTGTCCCGCGGGCCGCTTGAGCACCCGAGCGACAAGGTAACCGCGGTGCGCATCGATTTCGGCGACGAAAGCTCTATCGCCGCTGCAGCCGAAGCAGCATCCAGTCACGAACTCGATATCGTCGTCGTCGCTACGGGGTTGCTGCACAGGGGCGCCGCGCTGCAGCCGGAGAAGTCGCTGCGGGACATCGACCCCGACGCCATGATGGAGGCGTTCCGGATCAATACCATCGGCCCCGCCCTGATCGCGAAGCATTTCCTGCCGAGGTTCCGCCGCGAAGGCAAGACGGTCTTTGCTGCGCTGTCGGCGCGGGTCGGGAGCATCGGCGACAATCGATTCGGCGGCTGGACCTCGTACCGCGCGTCGAAGAGCGCGCTGAACATGGTACTGAAGACGCTCTCGATCGAGCACGCGCGTCGTTTTCCCGACGCGATCGTGGCGGCGCTGCATCCCGGTACGGTGGACACGGCGCTGTCGACGCCTTTCCAGCGCCGGGTTCCGGAGGACAAACTCTTCACGCCCGGGCAATCCGTCGGCTACCTGCTCTCGGTGATCGACGGGCTGACCGCCGCGGATACAGGCGGTTTCTTTGCCTGGGACGGCACGCCGATAGACTATTGATACGACGCACCGGAGACGTATGCTGTCATGAGAAACAAGTCCTGGCTCCTGTTACTGCCGTTCTTTTTTTGCGGAAACGCTGCAATGGCGATCGAAGAACCGGCCTACGAGGTACTGCTGGAAACGAAGTACTACGAGGTGCGCCGTTATGCGCCGTACATCGTTGCCGAGGTGGACGTGGACGATGACTTCAAGTGGGCCGGCAACAGCGCATTCCGCGTCCTCGCGGGATACATCTTCGGCGACAACGAGCCGCAGCAGAAGATGGCGATGACGGCCCCGGTGGAGTCGGGCAAGGGTGTGCGCATGAACATGACGGCGCCGGTGACTTCGCAGGCCGGCAACAGCGACGGACCGTACACGTATGCGTTCGTCATGGAACGCAAGTACACGATGGACACGCTGCCGGCGCCCGACGATCCGGATATTCGTCTCGTGCAACGGCCGGAGCGGGTCATGGCGGTGCACCGTTATTCCGGCACGTGGAGCGAGGAGCGCTACCAGGAGCACGAGAAGATTCTCCTCGATGCGCTGGCCGAGGACCGGGTTGCAACCACGGGGAGGCCCGTCTTCGCGCGCTACAACGCGCCGTTCACGCCCTGGTTCCTGCGCCGCAACGAGATCATGGTCGAGATCGACTGGGAGGACCCGCAGTAGTCAGGGCCGTGCAACTTTGGGTTTGCCGACGGCGTCGGCGTCGAGGTGCAGGCAGTGGACCAGGAAGTCGCGGAAAACGGGCAGCTGGTCGGGGTCGATGATGTTGATGCCCGGCAGCCCGGTCAGCTTCTCGACGAGGTCGAGCGCGGCCGTGGTGTTGGTCGCCGGTCCTGCGACCAGG
>DATIUU010000164.1:0-10248 GCA_035466635.1 Woeseiaceae bacterium | reverse complement strand
CGCTGGCGAAACTGATCGAGGAAACCCTGTCGCACACGCTCGCCGTCGAAGACCTGGAGGCCGTGAGCGAACGGCTCCGGACCACGAGCAGCCCGAGGCTCGACCTGCGCGAACTCGCCGCAAGCGTCGGCGAAACGGCCGGCGATCACTCCGTCGATACCGAATACCTGTTGCGCCTCATCGATCTCTCGCAACGTGTCAACGCGGCGCACCACAATCTCGTCGCCGGTGCCCACGGTCTCGGCCGTGCCCGTTACGGGCTGGCTGTCGCCGGCGGCAGCACGGCGGCCTGGGCGGGCGCGTTCCCGCACAACCCGTTCCAGGCGCCGGTCGTCATCGACATGACGGGCGACGCCGCGCAGATCGCCGCCGGCCTCGTCGAGGGCCACCTGCACCAGACGACCAGCCTCGCCCGCCTGCTGCGGCTGGCGCGGCTCGAGATCGACCGGCCGGACGGCGTCGAGTGGAAGCGCGCGGCCCTGTCGGACCTGCACTGGCAGGACCTGGACCCGGACGAACTCGAGCTCTGCCCGCCCCTGGTACTGCTCGGCAGCGACGAAATGCTGGCGGGGCGAGGGCTCGGCCAGCTCATATGGCTCCTCAACTCCGGCCTGCCGGTCAAGATGCTGGTACTCAGCGAACTGGAATTCGGGCTGCGCGAAACGTGGACCAACGATCCGCGCGCCGGGCTCGGCCTGCTCGCACTGGCGCAGCGCAAGGCGTACGTCGCGCAGACGTCGATCGCCGACCCGGCGCATCTCGGCGAGAGCATGCTCGAGGCGCTCGGCAGCAAGGGCCCCGCGCTCCTGCAGATCTACGCGCCGAGCCCCGCCCGCCACGGCTACGACACGCGGCGCACGCTCGACCTTGCGCGGCTTGCCGTCGACACCCGCACGCTGCCGCTGTTCCGCTACGACCCGCGCGCCGGCGGTGTGTTCGGCTCGCGGATCTCGCTGGCCGGGAACCCGGCGCCCGACGCGCGCCTGCCAAGCGACTCGGACGGCCGTAGCAACACGACCGCCGACTGGGCATTCCTGCAGGGGCGTTTCGGCCGGCACTTCGTACCCCTTGCCACGGCTGCGCCGGCGCCGACACCGATCGACGAATGGCTGCAGCTCGATGACAAGGCCCGCAGCGGCAAGACGCCCTATGTCGTTGCCGGCGACGGCGACGAGGAGCAGCGCTATGCGGTCGCCGAAGCCGTCGCGCTCGTTGCGGCCGGCTGCGTGGCGAACTGGCGTACGCTGCAGGAACTCGCCGGCGTCGTGACACCCTTCACGGAACGCGTCGAAGCAGAGATCCGCGAGGCAGTCGCCGCGGAGCACAAGGCGGCGCTCGATGCGCAGAAGCAGGCGGCCGACAAAGAGATCCGCGAGATCCGCGACCAGACGCAGGCCGAGATCGCCGCGCAGATCCGCAGCCGCCTGCTCGCGCTGGCGTCGCGGAAACGAGGCTGACGGCGATGAAGGCACTCCGGTTTCTGCGCCGCAATTTCGAGCACGGGGTTCACCCGGCGCATCACAAGCAGCAGACCGAGCACCTGCCCATCCAGCGCGTCCCGTTCGGCAGGCAGTTCGTCATGCCGCTCGGCCAGCACATCGGCGTGCCGTCGCGCGCCGTGGTCGTCGCGGGCGAAGCGGTCGAACGCGGCCAGCTCATCGCGGAGCCCGGGGGCTTCGTATCCACGGCACTGCACAGCCCGGTCAAAGGGGTGGTGCAGAAGGTCGGTGATTTCCGCGGCGTGGACGGCCGCTTCGCACCCGCCATCGGGATCGAGGCCGACCCCTTCGCGACCCAGGAAGTCGACCCCGACGCCGCGCCGGACTGGCGTTCGCTGTCACTCGAGGCCTTCATCGAAGCCGTGCAGATGGCCGGCATCGTCGGCATGGGTGGCGCGGCCTTTCCGTCACACGTCAAGCTGTCGGTGCCGAAAGGCACGAGGATCCGGCACCTGTTGATCAACGGCGCGGAGTGCGAACCCTACCTGACCACCGACCACCGCCTCATGATCGAGCGCCCCGAGGCCCTGCTGGAAGGCGCGGAAATACTGCGCCAGAAACTGGGCGCCGAAGAGACGGTGATCGGCATCGAGGCGAACAAGCCGGATGCCATCGCGACCATTTCCAGGCACCTGCCGCCGGACCAGCCGGTGCGCATCGTGAAGCTGAAAGTGAAGTACCCGCAGGGTGCCGAGAAGATGATGATCAAGAGCGTCTTCGGCACCGAGGTACCGGCAGGGCGGCTGCCACGAGACGTCGAGGTCAACGTCAATAACGTCGGTACCGTCGTCGCGATCGCGGATTATTTCCAGCGCGGCATGCCGTTGATCGAACGGGTCGTCACGGTTGCGGGCCCGGGCGTCACCTATCCCGCGAACCTCATCGTGCCGCTCGGCACCTCCGTGCGCGACGTGGTCAAATTCTGCGGCGGCCTCAAGCCGGGGACCCGGGAGATCATCATGGGCGGGCCGATGATGGGCAGGCCCATCGCGAGCCTCGACGTACCCGTGCTCAAGGGCTGCTCGGGCGTACTGGTCTTTACCGAGGAACAGACCGCGCGCCGCAAGGAATATCCCTGCATCCGCTGCGGGCGCTGCCTCGAGGCATGCCCCTACTTCCTCAACCCGTCCCGTCTCGCGCGGCTGTCGAAGGCGCGCATGTTCGACGAGATGAAGGCCTTCAATGTCTTCGATTGCGTGGAATGCGGCTGCTGCACCTTCGCCTGCCCGTCCAACATCCCGATCGTCCAGCTCATCCGCACGGCCAAGGACGACCTGAGACACCGCAAGGAACCGGAGGAATGAAGGACCGGGACCCCGACCTGCTGTTGTTCCATGCGCCCCTGCTGCGCCAGGGCATGACGACGCCGAAAGCGATGCGCGACGTCATCATCGCGCTGCTGCCGGCGACCGGCGCCTCGCTGTGGTTCTTCGGCCTCAGCGCCGTGCTGTTGATCGGCTCCAGCATCGCGGGCGCCGTCCTCGCGGAGTGGCTGTTTTCCGACCGGGCATCGCGCGGCGAATCGCTGGGCGACGCTACCGGCATCCTCACCGGGCTGCTGCTGGGGCTGACGTTGCCGCCCGGCCTGCCGATGTGGATGGCATTTCTCGGCGGCTTCATCGGCATCGCGCTGGGTAAGGTGATCTGGGGCGGCCTGGGCCACAACCTGTTCAACCCGGCACTCGTCGGCCGCGCGTTCCTGCTGGCCACGTTCCCCATCGCGATGACCACGTGGGTACCGGCGGGACCGGAAGGCGGCTTTTTCAGCGTCTACCCCGGCAACCTGGCGCTGCCCTTCATGCAGGTCGAGGTCGACGGCATATCGTCGGCAACGCCACTCGGCCTGATGAAATTCGAACAACAGGCCACGCCGCTGACCGAACTGATGCTCGGCCGCATCGGCGGCTCGCTCGGCGAAACCAGCGGCCTGTTGTTGCTGCTCGGCGGCATCTACCTGTGGCTGCGCCGGGACCTCGACTGGCGCATCCCGGTCAGCATCCTGGGCACCGTCATCGTGTTTTCCGCCGTTCTCGGGCTCTTCGACGCCGAGCGATTCCCGACGCCGCTGTTCTCGGTGTTCTCCGGCGGCCTTTTGCTGGGCGCGATCTACATGGCAACCGACCCCGTGACCTCACCGGTTACGCCGCGGGGCGCATGGATCTTCGGCATCGGCACGGGCGTGCTCGTGATGCTGATTCGCGTCTTCGGCGGACTGCCCGAAGGCGTGATGTACGCCATTCTGCTCATGAATGCGGCGACGCCGCTGATTGACCGGTATACGCAGCCGCGCGTGTTCGGCCACGGCGTCGGGAAGAAACAATGACCGCCGACGCCAGCAAGCCGCCCGCTGCGCCGAGTTCGCTGCGCCTCGTGTTGACCCTGGCGATCGCCGGGCTCGTCTCCGGGGTTGCGATCATCGGCATTTACGAAGCGACGCTACCCACCATCACGGCCAACAAGGCGCGCGAATTGCGCGAAGCCGTCTTCAAGGTGCTGCCGGGCGTCAACCGCATGCAGGCGCTGGTCTACCGCGATGGCAGGATGCTGGCGGTGCCCGAACCGGAGAAGGACGAACCGGTCGTCTACGGGGGCTACGACGAGCAGGGCGACTTCGTGGGCTATGCGATGCCCGGCGCGGGACCCGGCTTCCAGGACACGATCGCGCTTCTCTACGGCTACCTGCCGCGGGAAAAACAGGTCGTCGGCATGGAGATACTCGAGAGCCGCGAGACGCCGGGGCTCGGTGACAAGATCTACAAGGACGCCGAATTCGTCGCGGAATTCAGTGCGCTTGCGATCGAACCCGAAATCGTCACGGTAAAGAAAGGCACGGGCTCCCGGCCGAACCACGTCGATGCGATCACCGGCGCAACGATCTCGTCGAAGGCCGTCGTGCGAATCATCAACGAAACCCACGCGGCGTGGACACAACATCTGCCGGCGCCGGGCACCGAGCCGCCACTCGCCGGGAATGCGGCAGACAACGGAACGCGGCAATGAAGAAAAACGAATCCTACGAAGAACTCGTCAAGGGCATCTGGCGCGACAATCCCGTGTTCGTGCAGGTGCTTGGCATGTGCCCGATGCTCGCCGTCACGAATTCCGCGATCAATGCCGTCGCGATGGGTGGGGCGACCCTGTTCGTACTGGTCGGATCGAGCTTCCTCGTCTCGACCTTCCGCAACGTGATCCCGAAGCAGGTGCGAATCTCCTGTTTCATCATCATCATCGCGACCTTCGTCACCATCGCCGACTACACGCTGCTCGCGCTGGTCCCCACAGTACACAAGGAACTCGGCGCCTTCATCCCGCTGATCGTCGCGAACTGCCTGATCCTCGGGCGCCAGGAAGCCTTCGCGTCGCGCTACCCGACCCGGCTCGCCGTTATGGACGCCCTGGGCATGGCCGGCGGTTTCCTGCTGGCGTTGGTCTCGCTCGGTGCCGTCCGGGAGATCCTCGGCGACGGCGCGTTGTTCGGTTTCCGGCTCTTCAGCGAGAACTTCGAGCCCTGGATCGTCATGATCCTGCCGCCGGGGGGCTTCCTGACGCTCGGCGTGATCCTGCTGTTCTTCAACTGGTTCAAGTACAAGAAGGACGAGTTCCTCGCGGACGTCGCCGAAGCGGAAAGAGGTAGCAGCTGATGGAAAACCTCCCCTGGATCTTCATAAGCGCGCTCCTGGTCAATAACTTCGTGCTCACCTACTTTCTCGGGCTGTGCCCGTTCCTCGGCGTGTCCAATTCGCTGGAGACGTCCGCGCGCCTGGGACTGGCGACCACCTTCGTGATGCTCGTGACCGCCGTCTGCGCCTGGCTGCTCAATACCTACGTGCTGATTCATGCGCCCTACCTGCGGCTGATCAGCTTCATCGTCGTCATCGCCAGTACCGTGCAGTTCATCGAGATGCTGATCAAGAAGCTCAGCCCCGCGCTGTTCCGCGCCATGGGCATCTTCCTGCCGCTGATCACGACCAACTGCGCGATCCTGGGCCTTGCGATTTTCGCGACGAATCGCGGCTACGGCTTCCTGGAAGGAGTCGTCTACGCGCTCGGCGCCGGGATGGGATTTACCCTGGCACTCGTGTTGCTGGCGGGCCTGCGCGAAGAATCGGAACTATCGAACATACCGAAGCTGATCCAGGGAACCGCGATGAACCTTATCATCGCCGGCATCCTGTCGATGGCGTTCATGGGCTTCGCCGGGCTGTTCAGTACGTCCTGAGGGAGACGCCGCCGCCATGATGGGTTACCTGCTTCCCCTTCTCGCGATCGTCATCCTGTGCGGTGCCTGGGCCGTCTTCCAGGTCTGGCTCGACAAGCAGGACCCCGACGCGAAACGCCGCTCCCTGAAATGCGGCGCGTGCAGCCGCAAGGACGACTGCGCCGATCCGCACAGGCGCTAGACCCGCAACACGATTCGGGCCGGCCGGGCCCCGCGGCAATCCCGGTCCGCACGATCCCGCCACGCACCTCAAAAAGCGGCGGATACCGAGGTATCCGCCGCATCGGGTTAGCAATACATGTGGTATTGCTTGAGGGAGACGTTTGTAGCTGCAGGTTCGACAATGCCAGTGCGCTCGCCATTCATTGTAGCGCGGAGTACCCGCGCGGACGTGTATCGGCTACGTCGTCTGGTGACCATTGTCCAATAGCGGGGAACGCGCGCCCATAGAAGGCGCGTCAGCGCAAAGTCAAAACCGGGTCAAAAAAAGGCTGCGGGCGCGGTCTCAGCCGTTCAGCCGGTAGCCGAATCCCTTGATGTTCTCGATCGGTTCGCCGATGTCGGCCGACTGGTACAGCTTGTTGCGCAGCAGGTGGATGTACTGCTTCACGTCGTTGGCGGCTGCGCGGTCGCTGTCCGGCCACAGGTGGGCGATGATTTCTTCGCTGGAGAAGACCCGCCCGGGTTCGCTCGCCAGCAACCGCAGGAGCTTGTACTCCTTGGGGGAAAGGGTCAGGTTCGCGTCGCCGACCGTCACCGTCTTGCTGCGGTCGTCGATGTGGATGTGGCCCACGTCGAAGCTCGTCAGGGCCCCCGGCCGTTCGAGCCGGCGCAGGATGGCCTCGACGCGCGCATCCAGTTCGCGGATGTCGAACGGCTTGGTCAGGTAGTCGTCCGCACCCGTGGCAAGGCCCCTGACGACGTCCTCGGTGTCATCCAGCGCCGTCAGCAACACCACCGGCACGGACGACGACGCGCGAATTGCCTGCAGCACGGCCCAGCCGTTCAGCCCGGGCAGCCCGATGTCGAGCAGCACGAGTTCCGGCAGCTCCGCATTGAACGCCTTCAGGCCGCCGACCCCGTCCGCCGCCGCGCTGACCGCGTGGCCCTTGGCCTCGAAATAAGCGCACAGCAGTTCCAGGATCGGCACATCGTCTTCGATCAGAAGTACCCTCATTTACCCCCCCTCCGGATCGCGCGACAGCATCTGTACTCGCGTGGCCTCATTCTGCAACTGCTGCAGCGCCGATTCAACGGCGGCGGTCGCCGGCGGCCGGCCCGCGTCGATGTCACTCCGGCAGGCACCGATACGCTGTTCGAGCGTGCGCGCCGCCCGGCTGATGCCCGGGCAGCCGAAGGTGCTGCCGGAGCCCTTGAGCTGGTGCACCCTGTGACTCACGATCTCGTAACGCTCGACGTCGCACGGCGCATCGAGCCAGCCCGCCACCTCGTCTTCCACTGCACGCACCTGCCCGGGCAGTTGTTCGACGAAGTTCGCCGACAATCGCGCCAGCTCCATTGCAACCAGTTCATCCGGCGTCGTCATGATCACCACTCCGGTACCGTTGCCATATCTCCTCGACGCGATCCGGCAACACCATTGGATCGAAGGGCTTGACGATCACGTCGAGCACACCCAGCTTCCGGTAACTCGCCATATCCCCGGCCTGCACCTTGGCCGTGATGAATACCGCCGGCGTACTCGCCGCGCTCTCGCGCTTGTGCAATTGCCGCAGCGTCGAGGGTCCGTCCACCTCCGGCATCATGACGTCGAGCAGCAACAGGTCCGGGGCAAAATCGTCGACGACCCGCAGCGCCTCGGCGCAGGACCCGCAAGCGGCGACGGTATACTCGCCGACCATCTCGAGCGACATGCTGACGATCTTGCGGATGTCCGCGTCGTCCTCGACGTACAGTATCCGCTGCAAGGTCGCTACCGACACGGCAGTTACTCCGCCGAAGCCTGCAGGCCGGTGCTGGCAACGATACGCTCGCCGCCTGCTTCGACCGTCCAGTGCGGCTGCATCTTCGGCAGCTCGAAGTAAAAACACGTGCGCACACCGGGCTCCGAGTCGAAGCCGATGCGGCCGCCCAGCCTGTCGATAATGGCCTTCGAGATACTGAGACCGAGACCCGTTCCGCCACGCCGGCGCCGGTCCGTCGCGTCCGCCTGCGCAAACTTCTTGAAAATCTCGCCGCGGAACGACTCGGGGATGCCGGGGCCGTAGTCGGTAACGCAGACCCGCCAGTAACCGTCTTTGCTGACGGTTGCCACGTCGGCCGTGCCTCCCTCCGGTGAGTTCTTGACCGCGTTCGAGAGCAGGTTGGCAAGCACCTGCATGAGGCGGTCCTTGTCGCCGAGCATGCGCGCATTGCCCGGGCCCGGATCCACGTCGATCTGCACGCCGAACTGCCTCGCATACTCCTCGTTGGCCTCCACGGCACTGGCCACCAGTTCGGCGACGTTGACGGATCGCAGATGGAATTTCATTTTCTCCGACTCGATCTTCGCGATTCCGAGGATGTCGTCGATCAGCCGCAACAGCCGCTCGCTGTTGCCCTTGGCAATCCTGATCAACTCCGCACCCTTCTCCTCCGACACGGCCACAACACCGCTGCCGAGCAGGCCCAGCGAGCCGTGTATCGAGGTGAGCGGCGTTCTGAGCTCGTGACTCACTGAGGCGATAAACTCGTCTTTCATGCGCTCGGAGGCTTTCAATTCACTGATGTCGAAGGTCACGCCGACGTAGTGCGTGACCTTGCCGCTGTCATCCCTGACCGCGTTGATGTTGAGCCATTGCGTATAGGCTTCACCGTTCTTCCTGCGATTGATGATTTCGCCCTGCCATTGCCCCGTCGCGGCGATGGAGTCCCACATCTGCTGGTAGAATTCCCGCGACTGCATCCCGGACTGCAGGATCCTCGGGTTCTGCCCGATCACTTCGTCGGCGGCGAAGCCCGTTATCGCGGTGAATGCCGGGTTGGTGGACTGCAGGCGCCCGGCGCTGTCCGTGATCATGATACCTTCGCTCGTGTTCTCGAAGACGGTCGCCGCAAGCTGCAGGCGCTTCTCCGCACGCTTGCGCTCGGTCACGTCCCGCGCGATGTGGACGATGAGCGGCCGGCCGCCCACCTTGATTCCCGTCCCTTCCAGCTCCATGGAAAACACCGAGCCGTCCCGGCGCAGGCCGGCATATTCGAATACCTTGCCCGCGAGCGGCGACTCGGGTTGAAAATCAGCCGGTTCATACGGCGGCCGGCTATCGGCTCGTATGAGGTTGCCGAAGTTCCGCCCCACCATCGCCGCGGAGGAATAGCCGAACATCTCCTCGGCAGTACGGTTCATCGACTCGATGTTGCCCCGGTCGTCAACGGTAACGATCCCGTCCACGACGTTGTTGACGATCGCGTTGAGACGCTCGGAACCGGAACGCAGCGCCTCGCCCTGCGTCGAAGTCCTGCGCAGCAGCGTGAGACTCAGTGCCGAACTGAACAGCGCCACGATCACGATGAGGTAGAGGCTGCCGACGCCGGCGCGTCTCGCCGTGTCGAGTTCGAGCAAGCGCTGGTCGAGTACCTGGTCCATCGCCGACAGGACCTCGAGACCCGACTGGAAAGCCTGGTCCATGCGCGCCATGGTGGTCGCCGCCTCGGTCTCTGCCGCACTGACCAGGGTCGGGGCAGCGCCGGCGAGGCGCAGCGCTTCACGCTCTTTCGCGAGTTCCAGCACCCGCCACGCGAGTGTTTCCACCTCGCGCGCGGCCGTGTCCATGCCGTGATAATAGTCGCCGAGATCCAGCGTTGACTCGCTGTGCATGTCGAGACGGCCGCGTGCCTGCCGGTACTCCTGCAGATAGCGGCCCAGTGCCCTTACCTGGGCGTCGACTTCGTAGTTCGCGAGTACGTCGTTGCCCGGGCGGTTGAGATTGCGCCACGGGTCGAACAGGGCATGCACGTCCTTGTCCAGGGCGGTGACGTCGTTGGACTCCGCCCAATGGCTCCGGATGCCGTACAGGAGATTGAACGTCCATGCGAAGAACGCCAGGATGAGAAGCCCGGCCAGCGCGTAAGCAAGGTTGTGGCGTTCGCTCTTGATCACCAACCCCCGATCCCCGGGGAACCACCCCCGAAGCCTGTTTCCGCAGCCTCTACCCCTTATTTCCAGTTTAGTGTACCGGGAATCGAACGCGCCGTACGAAGGTACAGTTCGCGCCTGTCATCCAGGCCAGTTTCGGCCCGAAACCACGCCAATCAACGGCTAATTCGCTGTGCCCGCCCGGCTATGCGCTGCGTCGTGCCGCTGAACAGGAACAGGTGCGCCGGCAGCAGCGAATACCAGTAGAGCAGCCCCCAAACGCCGGCCGGGTGCCAGTGCGCGCGCATGTGGATCTCCCGTGCCTCTCCCTTGTCGCGGATGGTGAACTCCAGTACGCCGAAGCCGGGCCCCTTCATTTCCATGAGCAGCGTCAGCCGCTTTTCCGGCTCCAGCGCGATGACTCGCCACGCGTCGATCACGTCGCCGACGCGGAG
>DATIUU010000163.1:0-4212 GCA_035466635.1 Woeseiaceae bacterium | reverse complement strand
CCCCGACGAGGTCGTGGCGGGCCGCGTCCAGTCGATCGTGCCGGTGAAGGATCCCGGCGCGCGGACCTTCCTCCTGCGCGTCGTCACCCGCGAGCCGCACAGGCTGCCGGTGACGCCCGGGATGTCGGCCCGCGCGGCGATCCGCATCGATGCCGGCCGGCAAGCCGTCGTCGTGCCGCGGGATGCCGTGCTGATGTACCCGGACGGGCGCAAGACCGTCTGGATCGTCGTGCAGGAGGACGGCAACACGGTCGTGCACGAGAAACGCATCCAGGCCGGACTCGAGTTCGACGGCCTCGTCGAAGTGCAGGGCGGCCTCGAGGCCGGACTCGACGTCGTCACGCGCGGCAACGAAGCGCTGCGTGACGGTGAAACCGTGACAGTGAAGTGAGCGAGGCGGGCACCGACAACGGCGTATTCGGAGTCATCGTTCGCAACGGGCTCCTGATGACCGTTGGCGCGCTGATTCTCACGGTGCTCGGTGTGCTGGCCGCGCTGCGCATCCCCGTGCAGATGATCCCGGACCTCGAGGTCCGCACGATCTCGGTGCGCACGTCCTGGCCCGGCGCCACGCCGCAGGACGTCGAGAAAGAGATCCTCATCGAGCAGGAGGAATACCTGCGCACGATCCCGAACCTGCAGCGCCTAGAGGCGACGGCCGCGAGCGGTTCGGCGGAGATCGAGCTCGACTTCCCGTTCGGCGTGGACATCACCGAGACCCTGATCCGGGTGAACAACGCCCTCAACCAGGTGCCGTCGTATCCCATCAATGTCGACGAGCCGCGCGTCTATGCGAGTTCGTTCTCGTCGAACGCCTTCATGTTCTTCTACATATCGCCGCTGCCCGGCAACCCGCGGCAACTCGACATGGACATGATGCGCGACTTCATGGAGGACAACGTACGCACACGCTTGTCGAACGTGCCGGGCGTATCCGAAGTGGGGGTAAGCGGCGGCGCCGAGCGGCAGATCCGTATCCTCCTGGATCCGGCGCGACTCGCCGATCGCGGGCTGACGATTACTGCCGTCCGCGACGCGATTCGCAGGCGTAACCAGGACGTGTCCGGCGGCCAGATCGACTCCGGCAAGCGCCGTTACCTGCTGCGCACCGTCGGCCGGTTCCAGGATCTGGACCAGCTGCGGGAGATGATCGTCGACAGGCGAGGGAACGCCACCATCCGCCTGTCGGACATCGCCGAGATCGAGTTCGACCACTTCGAAGTCGACAGCCTGTCGTTTGCGAACGGCAAGCCCATCCTGTTCCTCAGGGTGAACCGCGAAGTGGGCTCCAACGTGATCGACATCAAGTACACCATGCTCGACGCCGTCGAGCAGCTCAACGAGGATCTCCTGAAGCCGGCCGGCATGGAAATGGGCCTGATCGCGGAGGATGCCGGCTACGTCGAAGCCTCGGTTCGCAACGTCTGGGTCAATCTCGGCCTCGGCGCCTTGCTCGCGACCCTCGTGATGTACCTGTTCCTGCGCTCGTGGCGGGCGACGCTGGTCGGCATCATCGGCATACCGATCTGCACCATCGCGGCCTTCCTGGGCCTGCTGGCGACCGGCCGCACGATCAATGTCATCTCGCTGGCGGGTATCGCGTTCGCGATCGGCATGACGCTCGACAACAGCATCGTCGTCATCGAGAGCATCGAGCTCGCGCGGCGGCGCGGGCTGGACCGGTTCCGCTCGGCGGTGGAGGGCGTGCGCAACGTCTGGCCGGCCGTGCTGGCGTCCACGATGACCACGATCCTCGTGTTCGCACCCGTGCTTTTCATCGTCGAGGAAGCAGGGCAGTTGTACTCGGATATCGCGATCGCGATTTCCGCATCGATCCTCGCGTCCATGCTGGTGGCGATCGCGCTGATTCCCACCGCCGCAGCCCGGCTCGAGTTCGGCGGTACCGGCCGCCCCGCGGGCTCGGACTTTCGCGATGCCGTGGTCGGCCGGGTGGACAAGCTGATCAGCACGCCGCGGCGGCGCACGACGACGATCGTAACTACCGTTTTGCTGAGCTTCGCGGTTATTTTTTTCCTGACGCCCGCCGCGGAGTACCTGCCGGAAGGCGAGGAGCCGAAGGTCTTCGCATCGATGAGCGCCCCGCCGGGCTACAACCTGGACACCATGGCCGCGATAGGGCTCGAGATCCAGGAGCGTTTCCTGCCGTACGTCAACGACGACCCGGGACGCTTCGAACGCGGGGAGACGGAGGTCCCGGCCCTCAAGTACCTCAACCTGAGCATCACCGCCGGGCGCGTGCGGATCATTTCCGAGCCTGTGGACCCCGATCACATCGACGAGATGATGGACGCGATCACCGCTGTCTACGAGACCTACCCGGGCATGCGTGCGTTTGCGGCGCGCGGCTCGATCATCACGAGCAACGACGGCGGCACGCGCAGCATCAACCTCGACATATCGGGCCCGAGCCTCGCGGTCATCTTCGACGTGGCGCTGGCGACCTACCGGCGCGCGCAGGAGGTCTTCGGCAATCCGCGAATCCAGTCCAGCCCGTCGTCACTGACGCTCGCGCAGCCGCTGGTCGAGGTGCAACCCGACTGGGATCGCGCCGCCGAGATCGGCATGAGTGCCGGCGACATCGGCTACACCGTCGCGGCGCTCACCGACGGCGCGTTCGTCGACGAGTTCTTCCTCCAGGACGACAAGATCGACATCTACCTGTTCGGCAGCGACGGCGGCTCGGCGAGCCTCGATGCGCTTGCGCAGCTTCCCGTGTACACGCCACAGGGCAGCGTCCTGCCGCTGTCGGCGCTGGCAACGATTCGCGAAACCGTGGACACGAGCACCGTGCGGCGCATCAACGGCCAGCGTACCGTCACCCTGAACATCATCCCGCCGTCGTCCGTACCGCTCGAGACCGGCGTCGGGATCGTGCGCGAAGACGTGATCGGGGCCCTGGTCTCCGACGGACTGATGCCGGCGGGCGTCACCGTGTCGATTTCGGGTGCCAGCGACCAGCTGGACGCCACCAAGGCGGCGCTCGCGGCCAATTACCCGGTCGCCCTGGTCATCGTCTTCCTGCTGCTGGTGGCGATATTCCGGCACTGGGGATACCCGCTGCTGATCATGACGACGATACCGCTCGGCATCGCCGGCGGCATCGTCGGCCTGGTACTCATGAATACCGTAGGCGCCCTGTTGCCGTTGATCGGCCTCGACAGCGTCCACCAGCCCTTCGACATGATCGCCATGCTCGGCTTCCTGATCCTGATCGGCACGGTCGTCAACAACCCCATCCTGATCGTGGACCAGGCCAAGCGCCTGATCGAGCAGGGCGATGTCGGCGCCCGGGAAGCCGTCCGGGAAGCCGTGAAGCTGCGCTTCCGGCCGATCGCCATGTCGACCCTGACGACCATCTGCGGTTTGTCACCGCTCGTGTTCATGCCCGGTGCGGGCACCGAGCTTTACCGCGGCGTGGGCGCAATCGTGCTGTTCGGCATTCTCGGAGCGGCCGTGGTGTCACTGACCATGCTGCCGGCGCTCACGGTGACGGTGCTGGAATGGCGCAAACCCGCTGAGACGGGGAAAACGCTGCAGGAAGCCGCGTAGGGGGTGGTCCCCATGGACGCCCTGCGGACCCAGGTATCGTATTTAACATAATATACATTATACGCATATCACTATCTGGACCCTCATTACCTATGCGTATAATCTATGCGCATCACTGTCGCCCCCACCAATCGCTCCGCAAATGCCAAGTACCAGCCCGTCACAACGCCGCAAGGCCGTTAACCTGACTATCGACCAGGAGATTCTCCGCGCTGCTCGCGAACACAATCTCAATTTGTCGCGAATTCTCGAAGATGCGCTTCGTGCCGAGTTGCAGACGCTTACGCAGAATGAGTGGCGTCAACGAAACAAAGAGGCTATTGATGCGTACAACACCCGAGTGGCGAGTCACGGCGTATTCAGTGACAAGATACGTCGCTTCTGATGCCTCAGTTTGACGTCGTCGAAAACAAGAACCCTGACACTCGCGACCAGGTGCCCTATTTGCTGCTTTTGCAGGCCGACTTGTTCGACGATCTGGAAACGCGCGTTGTAGCGCCACTTATTCCTGCCGATCGCTATGGTCCGCGGCTTGATTGGCTGAATCCGACCGTTCGCATCGAGAAGATCGACTACGTCGTTTCCATGGCCGAGCTCGCGGGCGTCCCGGCAACAATCATTGGAGATCCAGTCGCTTCCGCC
>DATIUU010000162.1:0-3277 GCA_035466635.1 Woeseiaceae bacterium | reverse complement strand
GGGCCGCGCGCCGCGGTCAGCGCCAACCTCCTGGTGTCGGACGACAAGCTCGGGCTGGTGGACGCCGACAGGGGCGAGCGCGCCGCGGCCGAATACCGCAACCAGGTCGCCTGGCTGAACTGGGACGCCGAGTGGAGCGACTCGCTGAGCAGCGAGACGATCGCGGCAGTGAGCGACATTTCGAACAGCCGCAGCGGCGACCTGGACCTGCCCGGCATCGTCTCGGGATCGCTGGACGAAGTGCGCAACTTTCGCGCGCTGGAGTTTCGCCAGGACTGGCGCTGGGTGATGTCGCCGAACCGCATGCTGCGTTTCGGCATCGACATCAAGGACCTCGATGCCGAGTACCGCTTCGTGTCCTCGAAGACGGTCGAGCCGCCGTTCGACGGCATTCTCGGCAACCGCCCGTTCACGGCCCTCGACTTCGACCTGGACCCGGCCGGTGCCCAGTACGCGGCCTACACGGAACTGCGCTGGCGATTCTCGGACGCGTGGACGGTGGATGTCGGGCTGCGCTGGGACCAGCAGAATTACACGACCGCCGAAGACGACAAGCAGTACAGCCCGCGCGCCGGCGTTCTCTACACCCCCGGCGAGAACACGGAGATTCGCTTGGGCTGGGGCCAGTACTACCAGGCGCAGGAGATCAACGAGCTGCAGCTCAGCGACGGCATGGCCGATTTCTTCCCGGCGCAGCACGCCGAGCACTTCGTGCTGAACCTGCAGCATGCGTTCGGCTCGGGACTGCAGGCCGGTTTCTCGGTCTACAGGAAGAGCTTCCGGAGCCTGCGGCCGCGCTTCGAGAACAGTTTCAACACGCTGACGCTGCTGCCGGAACTGCAGTTCGACCGCGTCACGGTCGATGCTTCGGGCGCGGAGGCGATCGGCGCCGAAGTCACGCTCAGCCAGGGGTCGTCGGAAGAGGACCTGCTGTGGTGGCTGAGCTACGCCTGGTCCGAGGTCGAGGATGCGACCCCGGACGGCGACATCAAGCGCAGCTGGGACCAGACGCACACCGTGAAGGGCGGCACGAGCTGGCGCTGGGGACCGTGGAATTTCAGTGCGGCGGGCGAGGTTCACACGGGCTGGCCGAAGACCGTGATGACCGGCGAGACGGTCGCCGCGCCGGACGGCAGCACGGCCCTCCTGCTCGAGGTGTCCCCCCGCAACGACGCCCGTTACTCCGTTTTCCACGGTATCGACGTTCGCATCAGCCGTGAATTCGACGTGGCCCGCGGCGACCTGACCGCGTTCCTCGAGGTCACCAACCTGTATGATCGGGCCAATCCGTGCTGCACCGAGTATTCGTTGCTGCCCGACGGTTCGCTGGCGAGTCGCGAGTCGCACTGGCTGCCGCTCGTTCCGTCACTCGGCGCCGTGTGGCGATTTTGACGTAAAAAGGAAGAGACTCATGTTGATCAAGTTCAAAACCACCGCCGCTTATCCCGAGATCACGATGTTCGGCGAGATCGCGCTGAAACTCCTCAAGATGATGGGCCGCAGCGGCAAGGTGCCGAGCGCCATCAGCGCGGACGACATACCGGCCGCGCTGGCGGCGCTGCAGAAGGGCGTGGCGGACGCGGACGCCGATCTCGAGGACCAGCCCCCGCACGAAGAGGAAGAGGGCGAGGAGCGGCGCGTGAGCATGCACAATCGCGCGCTGCCGCTCATCGAGATGCTGGAGGCCGCCGCGCGCGAAGACGTCCCGGTGATGGGGGAATAGGGAAACGCGGGGCGCGAAAAACGAACCGCGCATGCTGCAGGGCTTACCGCCCCTCCTGTAGGAGCGGTTCTCGAACCGCGAATGGTTCGGGGCTGACCTCGATCGCGGGCCCAGGCCCGCTCCTGCAGGGCACTCCGAGGCACCTGTAGGAGCGGTTCTCGAACCGCGATTCGATCTAGGTAGCGCCGCTCACCGGTTCCGCCACCGCCCGGTGCTCTTCGTGTTCGCTCACCCGCGTCCACGCGAGCGCGGACAGTGCGACGGCGATCGCCGAGACCAGGAAGATCGCGTCCTTGTCGGCGGCGCGGCTGACGGCGAGCGCGATGCCGAGGCTGACGGTCAGTTGCGGCAGCACGACCGACAGGTTGAAGAGCCCCATGTAGAGGCCCATCCGGTCGCTCTCCACCTTCTGCGACATGATCGCGAACGGCAGGCTCACGATCGACGCCCAGCCGACGCCGACGAGCGCGATCAGCACATAGACCGTGAGCTGCGACTCACCGACGAGGTACAGCGCGAAATAGCCCGCGGCCATGATCGCGAGCGCGCCGGTGTGCGTCGCGACACGCCCGATGCGGGCGCTGAGCGGTTGCAGCACGAACAGCGGCAGCAGTGCGCCGGAGATATTCAGGATCATGTAACTCAGCGATACGGTACGGCCGGCATCGATATCGCTCAGCAAGGGGAACTGCTGCTGCACGAACACGATCATGTACACGAAGGTCGTGTGGATGCCGATCCAGCTGAACGAGTGCGCGGCCAGCACCTTCCGGAACTGGAGGTGGTGGCCGTCGGAGCCATCGGCTGCCGGCTTCGCAAGCAAGGTCCGGGCGACGAGTACCAGCGTCAGGATTCCGCAGACGATCTCCGCGTAGAAGTGATCGGTCTCGACGCCTGCGAGGCGCAGCGTCATCGCGTACGCATCGTAAAGCAGAAAACCCCAGAGCGGCTGGATGCTGAGCGCGAGTTCGCGCAGTGAGCGCTTCTCGCGCGGACGCGGCTCCGCTTCGACGACGAGTTCTTTCGGCTCCTCGATGAACAGCGGCGGCAGCACCGAGAACAGCAGCACGACCAGCGCGCTCGCATAGATGAGCACGTAGTTGTCGAAGATCGCGGCGATCGCGTAACCGGCGACGCCGACGGTCCCCGAGATGGTCTGCATCCACGTGAAGCCGCGCGTGCGCTCGTCGCCGTCCGGCGTGACGTCGGCGATGATGGCGCGCGTCGGGTTGAAACTGACGTTGACCGCGAAATCGAGCGACAGCGCGACGATGAGGGCGATGCCCACGATCGACTCGATGCCGAGCGCCGACGAGATGACGCCGATCTGCGGCAGCGCGAGCAGCGACAGCGCCGCGACGACGCCGCCGATCAGGATGAAGGGGCGCCGGCGGCCGTTCCAGAACCACACGTTGTCGGAGATGAAGCCGACGATGACCTGGCCGAAGATGCCGGCCAGCGGGCCGGCCGCCCAGACGAAGCCGATGTCGTGGACGTCGAGTCCGTACTGCGTGGTGAGGATCCAGCTCAACGCCGACAGCTGGGCGACCAGCG
>DATIUU010000161.1:0-2001 GCA_035466635.1 Woeseiaceae bacterium | reverse complement strand
CGGGTCTACTACACCATGGGCATGTACGCGGATTTCGACGCACGCATCACGGGCTGGGTCCAGTCGCTGCGGTCGCGGGCATCCAGGGGCGTGCACACGCCGCAGGAGTTCGTCGCGCTCGATCATCTGCTGCACGACATGCGCCTTTACAAGAGCCGCGCGGAAATCTCGGCCATGCGCAAGGCGGCGAAGGTCGCGGTGAGCGCCCACCGGCGAGCGATGCGGGTCGTGCGGCCGGGGATGTTCGAGTACGAGATCGAAGCCGAGTTCGTTCACGAGTTTCGCCGCAACGATGCCCGGACATCCTATAACCCCATCATCGGTTCCGGACGCAACGCCTGCACGCTGCATTACGTGGACAACAGGGCCCAGCTCCAGGACGGCGACCTGCTGCTGATCGATGCCGGCTGCGAGGTCGACTACTATGCCTCCGACGTCACGCGGACGATGCCGGTGAACGGCAGGTTCACGCCGGAGCAACGGGCCGTTTACGAGATCGTGCTGGAAGCCCAGCTCGCGGCCATCGACAAGGTCCGTAGCGGCAACCACTGGAACGAGCCCCACGATGCCGCCGTCAAGGCCATTACCAGGGGCCTCAGGAAGCTGGGCCTCCTGGACGGTACGCTGCCGAAGCTCGTTCGCGACGGCGCCTATCGCGAGTACTACATGCACCGGACCGGCCACTGGCTGGGCATGGACGTGCACGACGTGGGCGACTACAAGGTGGGCGACGAGTGGCGTCTGCTCGAACCCGGGATGGCGATGACCGTCGAGCCGGGCATCTACCTGCCGGACAGCCGCAAGGTGCCGGCACGCTTTCGCAACATCGGCGTGCGGATCGAGGACGACGTGGTCGTCACGACTGGTGCCGCCGACGTGCTCAGCAAGGGGCTCGAGAAAGAGCCCGACGCCATCGAAGCGCTGATGCAGGGCTGAAAATGATCGATTCGACGCTCAGGCAGTACGACATTGTTATCGCCGGCGGCGGCATGATCGGCGCCAGCCTGGCGCTGGCGCTCGCGCCGCTCGGCCTGCGTATCGCCGTCGCCGAGACCGTTGCGCGCGGCGAGCCCCGGCAGCCGAGTTTCGACGATCGTTCGACCGCCCTGTCGCGCAGCACCCAGCGCATGTTCGAGGCGATGGGGATCTGGGACGACGTGATTCCCGCTGCTACCCCGATCCGCCGCATTCATGTCTCGGACCGGGGCCGTTTCGGCTTTTCGCACATCGACGCGGCGCAACAGGGTGTGGACGCGCTCGGCTACGTGGTCATCAACCGTGTGCTCGGCGACGTCCTGCAGTCGGCGTTGGCGAAAGCGGAGACAGTCGACGTCCTTTGCCCGGCACGGGTCGTCGACATCGATACCAGCGGCGCTTCGGCCGGCGTGAGCGTCGAAACGGGTGGCGGCGACCGGCAGGCGCTCGATTGCCAGTTGCTCGTGGCCGCCGATGGCGCGAATTCGACGCTACGCCCGATGATGGGGATCTGCGCGACAAAAACCGATTACGGCCAGCACGCGATCGTCGGCAACCTGTTGCCGGAAAAGCCGCTCGACAATTGCGCCTACGAGCGATTCACCGACGACGGCCCGCTGGCGCTACTGCCGGTGGCGGACGATCGCGCCGGGTTCGTCTGGATCGTCTCCAGCGACAACGCGGATCGTGTGCTCGCCCTCGACGACGACACCTTCCTCGGTGAACTGCAG
Source organism: Woeseiaceae bacterium (assembly GCA_035466635.1). Lineage (GTDB taxonomy): Bacteria > Pseudomonadota > Gammaproteobacteria > Steroidobacterales > Woeseiaceae > UBA1847. The sequence continues at coordinate 295 of DATIUU010000161.1, read as the reverse complement.
GCTGCGTTCGGCTATCGGCTGGGCAGGCTGTCACGTGTCGGCAAGCGGGCGGCTTATCCCCTGTCACTGAGCAAGGCGGTACGCCTGACGTCCGAGCGCGCGGTTCTCGTCGGCAATGCCGCGCACGGCCTGCATCCGGTCGCGGCGCAGGGTTTCAATCTCGGCATGCGCGACGTCGCGGCATTGTGCGACTGCATCGCGGACGCGCGCGGCGCGAGTCCCGCCGCGGACCTCGGCGACCCCGACCTGCTCGCGCGTTACGCGCAATGGCGCCGCAGCGACCAGGGCAAGCTGG
>DATIUU010000160.1:0-3163 GCA_035466635.1 Woeseiaceae bacterium | reverse complement strand
GCCGCTCGAAGACGATCATTACATTACTGAAGATATTGCGAATCACACGCGGGAGAACACGTGATGCCTGCATTCTGGCACTGGTTTGTTGCCGTCGGCACGATCCTTTTCATCATTTGGTGCATCTGGCTGATCGGATGGGCGTCCCGGCAGGGGCCGCCAGGCAAGAGTGACGAGGAAGTGACCGGTCACAAGTGGGACGGCGACCTCGAAGAGTGGAACAACCCCGCTCCGAAATGGTGGCTGTACCTGTATTTCATCACCGTGTTCTGGGCCATCGGATACCTGATTGCTTTCCCCGGGCTCGGCAATTTCGAGGGCATGCTCGGGTGGTCGCAAGCGAAACAATACGCGGCCGAGCAGCAGGCCGCCGCGGCGCGCTTCGAGCCGATCTACGCGGGCTATGCCGAGATGGACTTCGAGGCGCTGGCGCAGAACGCCGACGCCATGAAGCTCGGTGCCAGCCTGTACGCGAGCTACTGCACGACCTGCCACGGCTCGGACGCACGCGGTGCGCCGGGCTACCCGAACCTGACGGACAGTGTCTGGATCTGGGGCAATAGCGAGCAGCAGCTCACGACCACGCTCAAACAGGGACGCAATGCGGTCATGCCGGCCCTCGGCGCTGCGCTCGGCGGCGACGAAGCCATCGACGACATGGTTACCTACGTGCGCAGCCTCAGCGGCCTGGTCGAGGCCGACGAAGGCGCGGCGGCGATGCAGTCGAAGTTCGTCGCGCTCTGCAGCGCCTGCCACGGCATGGACGGCACCGGCAACCCGATGCTCGGCGCGGCGAACCTGACCGATGACAACTGGCTCTACGGCAGTTCCGCCGAGGCCGTGCGTCACACGATCGTCAACGGCCGCAACGGCGTCATGCCGCCGCACGGCGAGTTGCTCGGCGAAAACCGTACCAAGATCCTCGCGGCTTACGTTTACAGCCTCGGCAGCGGGGAGTAGACCACACCGACAGCAGGCAGCAACGTGATTCAGGAAGACTATCGCGGCACCAGGCAGTGGAGCCGGAACAGCCAGGCTATCGCCATCGTCGTATGGATTTCCTTCCTGAGTGCCGCGATCGGCACGATGCTGTTTTTTGCGCTGTTCGACCCCGTCGACCTGAGCGGGATTTTTGACAACGATCTCGAGATCGGCCGCGAAGCCGGCTATGCGGCCGGCTTTTTCTTCTTCTGGCTGATCTCGGGTTTCGCGAGCGCGGTCACGGCATGGCTGGTTCGCACGGCACCGAAACGAGCCAAGAAGCGCCAGGGATGAACGCCGACGCAGACACCAACAAGGCGCCCGGCGCGTCGATGTACGCCAGCGCGGAAAAAATCTACCCGCGCGAAATGAAGGGGCGCTTCGACAAGCTCTCGAAGCTCGCGACCGTGGTCCTGCTCGGCCTTTTCTACGTCGTGCCGTGGCTGACCTGGGACGAGCGCCAGGCCGTGCTGTTCGACCTGCCGGCCCGCAAGTTCTACCTGCTCGGCCTCACGCTCTGGCCGCAGGACTTTCCCTATCTCGCGATGCTGCTCATCATCGCTGCCCTGTCCCTGTTCTTCTTCACCGCGCTGCTCGGCCGCGTGTGGTGCGGCTTCGCCTGTCCCCAGACCGTCTGGACCGAAGCCTTCATCTGGATGGAGCAGTGGACGGAGGGCACGCGTTCGCAGCGCATGAAGCTGGACAAGGCGCCGTGGAGCTGGAACAAACTGCGCCGCAAAGGCAGCAAACAGTTCCTGTGGGTGACCTTCTCCTTGTGGACGGGCTTCACCTTCGTCGGCTATTTCGTGCCCGTCCGGGAACTGGGGCCGCAGCTCCTGACCTTCTCCGCGGGCGGCTGGGCGACCTTCTGGACACTGTTCTACGGCTTCGCCACCTACGGCAATGCCGGCTACATGCGCGAACAGGTGTGCAAGTACATGTGTCCTTACGCGCGCTTCCAGAGCGCGATGTTCGACAAGGACACGCTCATCATCTCGTACGACGAGCAGCGCGGCGAGCCGCGCGGCAGCCGCAAGCGCGGCGCGGATCCGGACAAGCTCGCGCTCGGCCACTGCATCGACTGCACGCTGTGCGTGCAGGTCTGCCCGACCGGCATCGATATTCGCGAAGGCCTGCAGTACGAGTGCATTGCCTGCGCGGCCTGCATCGACGCCTGCGACTCGGTCATGGACAAGATGAATTACCCGCGCGGCCTGGTGCGCTACTCGACCGAGCATGCCATGAAAGAGGGCGAGACCCGGGTCCTGCGGCCGCGGGTCCTCGTTTACGCGGTGCTGCTGATGGTGCTGGTCGGTGGGCTGGTAACCTCGATGGCGACGCGCACGCCGATCATCCTCGACGTCATTCGCGACCGGAACTTCCTGTTCCGGGAACTGCCGGGCGGCGAGATCGAGAACATCTACACGCTCAAGATCGTCAACCAGCGCGACGACGTGCGGACCTTCCGGCTCACCGTCACCGGCGTGCCGGGCATCGAGCTCGAAGGGGTTGCCGAGACCGTGGCCGTGGATGGCGGCGCGGTGCTGTCACTGCCGGTGAGCGCCCGCGCGCCCGCGAGCAGCGCCCATGGCATCATGGACATCTCGTTCAGCGTCACCGACGTGGACGACCCGTCCGCGAGCATGACCGAGGACAGCCGCTTCCTGGGCCCGACGCCCTGAGCACTGCATCCATGACCGATCTCGACGCCAAGCCCTGGTACCGGCAATTCTGGCCGTGGTTCCTGATTGCCCTGCCCGCATCCGCCGTCGTCGCGAGCCTCTACACCGTCTCGCTGGCCGTGCGCACGACCGACTCGCTCGTCGTGACCTCGAAGGACGGCATGGACGTCGTGACCAGCCGGCATCTCGCCGCGGAGCGGGCCGCCGCCGATCTCGGCATCCGTGCGAGGCTCGCGATCGATCTCGAAACCGGCGCCATCGAAGCGCGGCTCACCGCCGACGCGCCTCTCGACCCGCCGAAGACGCTGCAGCTGCTGTTCTCGCACCCCGCGTTCGCGAACCGGGACCGGGTCGTCGCGCTGACGGCCGCGATGCCGGACACGGACGGCACGCCGGTCTGGTCGGGCCACCTCGTCGACGTGCCCGACGGGCGCTGGTACGTGGTGCTGGCGGACGGCGACACCTGGCGCCTCACGGGCAGCTGGTCGGGCGCTACCGCG
>DATIUU010000159.1:0-6160 GCA_035466635.1 Woeseiaceae bacterium | reverse complement strand
GACTTCGAGGACCTTCGCAACAAGCCCGCACACACACTCAATGCCTCGCTCCGCTACAGCGTGCGGCTGGTCGAGGCGCTGCACGACGAATTGCGCCACGATTCGACCTCGTGTACCTGTGAAGCCTGCCACTGGATTCGCGACTCCCAGCGCCTGATCGAGGCCTTCGAATCCAATCTCGCGCCGAACCCGCAGCGGCCCGCGCACTGAGCGCCCGGCGGCGTCTGTCGAACCCATGTCGGAACAGCCACCGCCACGACTCGTGCGCATGCTCGAAGCGCTTGGCCTCGATCCGGCGCTCGCGGCGAGCGGCGAACTGCAGACCATCATGGCCGAAGTGAAGCAGCGCTGCAGCGCCTGCCAGGCCGGCAGCGCCTGCGACCACTGGCTGGATGGCGCCGCGACGGGCGGCCGTGATTTCTGCCCGAACGCCAGGGTCCTCGATATACTGCGCAGGTTGAGCGGCGCCGACTGATACCAGGCCACCCATGCCCTACCTGCTGCGGACAATTGCCCTGGCACCCGTGATCGTGCCGCAGGGGATATGGACCAATTTGCGCGTTCCGACGCTGCCGGAGCCACCTGGCGCGCGGCAGGGCAAGGCGGGCAAGGGGCCGCGGCTGCGCCTGCTGATCGTCGGCGACTCCGCGGCGGCCGGTGTGGGCGTCTCGCGGCAGGAAGATGCCCTCATGGGGCAGGTCGTTTCCCGTCTGTCCACCCGCTACCGTGTCGAGTTCGAACTGCAGGCGAAGACCGGTTTCACAACGGCGAATATCCTGCGGCGTCTCGACGAACTACCGGCGCGCACCTTCGATGTCGCGCTCACCTCGCTCGGCGTCAACGACGTGCTGGCGCTGACGGGCCGGTCCACCTGGCTCGGGAGACAGCGGCAATTACGCGGTCTGTTGAGGGAGAAATTCGGCGTGCGGCTCATCATCGTCTCGGGACTGCCGCCCGTGCACAGTTTCCCGGCCCTGCCGCAGCCGCTGCGCTGGCATCTCGGCAGCCGTGCGACCGAGTTCAACGATGCTATGGCCGCGGCCGTCGCAAGCGAACCCGACGTGCGGCTCATCGACCTCCGGTTCGAAGCGGATATCGGCATGATGGCGAGCGACGGTTTCCACCCCGGCGTGCCGATCTATTCGGAATGGGCGGAGCGGGCGGCGAGCTTTATCCTGTCGCTCGACGCCGCGTGGCCCGCGATGAAAACACCTATAGCCGGCTCTGCTGGCGCGGGGTAGCATGCGAGACGTCTACAGATCTTTGTAACGCGCAGCCGAGGATAGCTCGATGGAGAAAACGACGGACCTGGTAATCGGCTCATCCCTGGGATCCGAGTTATCGAACGAGGAGGCCGGCGTGCTCGCCGACCTGATGCGCTATCGCGACGTTGCCGATGGCGAGTTCCTGATCGAGGAGGGCGCGTCGGACGACACCCTGCACGTGCTGCTGTCGGGCAAGTTCGAGGTCGTGAAACACACCGGCGCCGGCGAGACGGCAAGCCTCGCCATCCTGCGGCCGGGCGCGCTCGCGGGCGAGATGAGCTTCGTCGACGGTGCCGTGCACACGGTGGGCCTGCGCGCCCTGAGCGACTCGCGCGTGCTGTCGCTGCGGCGCAAGGACTTCGAGGAGATCATCGAGCAGCACCCGCAGCTCGTCTACAAGGTAATGCGCGCCGTGACCCGGTCCGCGCACCGCATCGTGCACCAGATGAACCACGAGTTCATCGAGCTCAGCAACTACATCTTCAAGCAGCACGGCCGCTACTGACGCGGCCGCACCGCCACGCCGTCAGTTCTGGGACGCCACCTGGTCGAGGGCCTCGCGGGGCACTTCCGCGTAGTGACTGAAGTCCATCGTGAAGCTGCCGTCGCCGCCGGTCAGCGATTTCAGGCGCGAGTGATAACCCTGGATCTCCTTCAGGGGTGCCCGGCCCGTGACGGCCATGCGGTTGTCCGGCAGGATCTCGGTCCCCGTGACCATGCCGCGCATCGACGAAAGGTCGCCGGTAACGCCGCCGGCGCAGTCCGTGGGAATGGTGAAGGTCACGTCGACGATGGGCTCCATCACGATCGGGCGGGCCTTGGCGACGGCATCGAGGAACGCCTTCTTGCCGGCCTGCACGAATGCGATTTCCTTCGAATCGACCGAATGAAACTTGCCGTCGTACACGGTGACCTTGACGTCCTGCATCGGGTATCCGTAAACGGTGCCGGTCGCCATCGCCTGCTTGACACCGTTCTCGACGGCGGGAATGTACTGTGACGGTATTGCGCCGCCCACGACCTCGCTCGTGAACTCGAATCCGCTTCCCGCCGGCAGCGGCGCGATGCGCAGGTAGACCTCGCCGAACTGGCCGGCACCGCCGGTCTGTTTCTTGTGCCGGTGATGGCCTTCCGCCGGCGCGGTGATCGTCTCGCGGTAGGCGATGGACGGCGGCGCCGTCTGCAGGTCAAGGCCGTAACGGTCCTTGATTTCCTCCAGCACCGTGCGCAGGTGCATCTCGCCCATGCCGCGCAGCACGATTTCGTTGAGTGCCGCGTTGTGTTCGAGCACGAGTGACGGGTCCTCGGCGACCACGGCGTGCAGTGCATCCGACGTTCGCTGCACGTCGGCGTCGTTCGCAGGCCTGACCGCCAGGCCGTACATCGGGTTCGGCAGGTCGATGGACTTGAGATGGAAATGATCCTCGTCGTGGGAATCGTGCAGCACGGCGTCGAAGTGGACCTCGTCGACACGCGGGATTGCGCAGATGTCGCCGGGAACCCCGATGTCGGCCTTGCTGTGCGTCTCGCCATTGATCTTCAACAGCTGGTTGACCTTGATCGGCTTGCGCGCGTCGCCCACGTACAGCTGGTTGCCGGGCCTGATCGTGCCCTGGTGAATGCGGAACGTCCCGAGCCGGCCCTTGAACGGATCAATGTTGATCATGAAGACATGACCGATCGCGTGCGCGTCGGGGTCCGGTTCGATGACGACTTCCACGGCATCCTCGCCTTCACCTTTCAGGAAGCGCGGTGGGTTGGCTTCCATCGGGTTCGGCATCAGCTGCTCGAAGATATTCAGAAGCTGCCGCACGCCGATGCCGGTTCGCGCCGACGTAAAGCAGACCGGCACGAGATGCCCCGATCGCAGCGCCTTCTCGAAGGGGTCGTGCAGCTGCTCTGGCTCGAGTTCTTCGCCCTGCTCGAGGTAGAGCTCCATCAGTTCGTCGTCCACCTCGACGACCTGGTCCACGATCTGCGTGTGCGCAGTGGCAACGTCGCTGAACGCGGTCTCGGCGCCTTCCGGCTGGAAGAAACAGTCCACCACGCCCTTGCCGTCAGCCGAGGGCAGGTTGAGGGGCAGGCATTCGGGACCGAACGTGCTGCGGATTTCGTCGAGCAGCTTTTCGAGATCGACGCCTTCCGCATCGATCTTGTTGATGATGATCATGCGGCACAGGCGCTGCTTCTTCGCTGCTTTCATCATGCGCTGGGCGATCATCTCGACGCCGCTGTCGGCGCTGATAACGACGGCCGCGGTCTCGACGGCGGGCAGTACCGAAACGGCGCGGCCGTAGAAGTCGCGGTATCCCGGTGTGTCGATGAGATTCACGTGAATCCCGCCGTGATCCAGGTGGCACACCGAGACGTACTGTGAGTGGCCCAGCTCGCGCTCGCGCGGCGTGTAGTCGGACACCGTGTTGCCTTTCTCGACCAGGCCCTGCTCGGGGATCTGGCCGCCCGCATGCAGCAGGGCTTCGGTCAGCTGTGTCTTGCCCGAGTTACTGGGGCCCACCAGGCACACGTTTCGGATATCAGTGGATTTATAGGCCATCTGCCGGATCCTCTCTTGTTTTGTTTTTCGTCATCTTAGCGCAATGCTCGCGAAAATTGCCGCGCCACTGCCAGTCGGCAGTATTCCTTACGGCGGCGGCAACAGGAAGCAGGTACGATAACACCTTGTTTCCATTCGCCCCGGCCGGTAGGCGTGACGATACGATGCCGGGCGGGGGGCGCAAATGACGGAATTCACCTACCAGCCGCGACGCGAGAGGAGGAGGCAGTAGCAATGGCCAGCGTGATAATGGTCTATTCGACGACGGACGGGCACACCCTGACGATCTGCAAACGGCTCAGGGAGGTGATCGAGCAGCAAGGCCACGAGGTAACGATCGCGGAACTGACGCCCGGCGCCGACATCGATCTCGGCCGTTACGATCGCATCGTCATCGGCGCCAGCATTCGCTACGGCAAGCACAAGCCGGAAGTGGCCGATTTCATCGAGAAAAACGTCGCGTCGCTGCGGGCCAAGCCCAGCGCATTTTTCTCGGTCAACGCGGTCGCGCGCAAGCCGGAAAAACGCGACGCGGACACCAACCCCTACGTCCGCAAGTTCCTCAAGTCGATAAGCTGGAAACCAGGGGCGGTCGGCGTTTTCGGCGGCAAGATCGACTACCCGAAGTACGGCTTCGTCGACAAGACCATGATCCGCTTCATCATGTGGATGATGAAGGGGCCGACGGACCCGACGTCGGTCACGGAATTCACGGACTGGGATGCCGTCGATGCATTCGGCCGCCGGGTAGCGGCGGACGGCCCCGCATAGGTATCAGCCACCATGCTCACGGTGGCGTGCAAGTAGGATACTCGGGGGACCCAGGCTGAACAGGGGGTTCGATGAGCCGGAAGCTCCTGATCATGGGAGCCGCGGGACGCGACTTCCACGTCTTCAACAGTTGTTACCGGGACAAGCCCGCATTCGAGGTCCTCGCATTCACGGCCGCCCAGATACCCCATATCGAGGACCGGCGCTACCCGGCGGCGCTGGCGGGTAGCTGTTACCCCGACGGCATCCCGATCTACCCCGAGACGGAACTCGATGTGTTGCTCGCGGCGGGCAGCGTCGACGAGGTGGTATTCGCCTATTCCGACGTGAGCCTCGCGTACGTCGACGAGCGCCGCGAGCAGGTCGAGTCCCACGGCGTGGCGTTTTCGACGTTCGACGTCGATGCGACGATGCTGCTGTCGTCGAAGCCCGTTATCGCCGTGACCGCGGTCAGGACGGGATGCGGCAAGAGCCAGACGTCGCGGCGCATAACGCAGATACTCGGCGATCTCGGCAAGAAGACGGTGGTGGTCCGCCACCCGATGCCTTACGGCGACCTCGCGAGCCAGGCGGTGCAGCGGTTTGCCGACTACGACGACCTCGACCGCCACGATTGCACGATCGAGGAGCGCGAAGAATACGAACCGCACCTGGCGAACGGCGTCATCGTCTACGCGGGCATCGACTACGCGGCGATTCTCGAGCAGGCGCAGCGGGAAGCGGACGTCATCGTCTGGGACGGCGGCAACAACGACACGCCGTTCTACCGGCCGGACCTGTGGATCACGATCGCCGATCCGCACCGGGCGGGCCACGAGCTCGACTATTTTCCCGGCGTGCAGAATTTCGCCCGCGCCGACCTGATCATCATCAACAAGGTCGGTTGCGCCGATCCGGACGACATTGCCACGGTCGAAGCCAACGCCCGGCGCGTCAATCCCGATGCGCGCGTGATCCGCCGCGATTCCGCGCTGGAGGTACCCGATCCCGGGCTCATTCGCGGCAAGCGCGTGCTGGTCATCGAGGACGGCCCCACCACGACCCACGGCGGCATGGCCTTCGGTGCCGGCGTACTGGCGGCCCGCGAGCACGGTGCCGCGGCGATCGTGGACCCGCGCCCGTGGGCGGTCGGCGAGATTGCCGAGACCTTTCGCCGCTACCCGGACACCGGCGCGCTGCTGCCGGCGATGGGCTACGGCGACGCGCAGGTCAGGGATCTCGAGGCCACGGTCGACGCCGTCGATTGCGACCTCGTGCTGGTCGCGACGCCGATCGACCTCACACGGCTGATCGACATCAGGAAACCGAACATGCGAATCGGCTACTTCATGCCGCCCGGCGACGGCACGATCACCGCGGCGGTAAGGTGCGCGCTGGACAGATGACGACCGCGGACATCTCCGCACTGATCTGGGCCTCGCGCTACCGGGGTACCGGCAGCGACGGGGCGCGGGACACGAGCATCGAGGCTACGTGGCACCGCGTCGCCCGCGCCATCGCGTCGGTCGAGCACGATGCGCACGGCTGGGAGCAGCGCTTCGAGTCGGCGTTGCAGGGCTTTCGGTTCCTG
>DATIUU010000158.1:0-5386 GCA_035466635.1 Woeseiaceae bacterium | reverse complement strand
CCACGGCCTCTGGCAGGGGCCGGTTCCGGACAGTTTAGGCGATTTCGGTCGCCGGGTACTTCAAGACGCGATGTTTGGGAAAAAGGACAAACCCGCCGAGCGCCAGGGATTCATCAAGCGCCTGCGGGCCCGGCTCAACCGCGGCGACAGCTGGCTCACTTACGACCTTGCGAACCTCGCCCCGGGCGGCAAGATCGACGAGCACGTGCTCGAAGAGCTGGAATCGCTGCTCGTGATGGCCGACGTCGGGATCGACACGACGTCGCGCATCATCGCGGACCTGCAGAAGCGCCTGGCGCGCAAGGAACTGAAGGACGTCGAAGCCCTGCGCAACGGGCTGCGGCGCTCGCTCGTGGAGATTCTCGCGCCCGTCGAGCAACCCCTGGATATCGACCCGCAGCATCGCCCTTTCGTCATTCTGATGGTTGGCGTCAACGGCGCCGGCAAGACCACCACGATCGGCAAGCTGGCGCGACGCTTCAGGGACCAGGGCCTGTCCGTCATGCTCGCCGCCGGTGACACCTTCCGGGCGGCCGCCGTCGAGCAGCTGCAGGCCTGGGGCAAGCGCAACGAGGTCCCGGTGATCGCGCAGCAGAGCGGTGCCGACCCCGCCGCCGTGATATTCGACGCCTGGGAAGCGGCGAAAGCGCGCGGCGTCGACGTGCTGCTGGCGGACACGGCCGGGCGCCTGCAGAGCCAGCGCGGCCTGATGGACGAGCTGGCGAAGATTCGCCGCGTGGTCGCACGGCGCGACGAGACCGCGCCGCACGAGATCATGCTGGTGCTCGACGCGAGCCAGGGTCAGAACGCCCTGGTGCAGGCCGAGAAATTCCACGATTCCCTCGGCCTGACGGGCATCACGGTGACCAAGTTGGACGGCACGGCCAAGGGTGGCATCCTGCTCGCTATTGCGAGCGCGCTGCACGTGCCCGTGCGGTTCATCGGCATCGGCGAGTCGGCCGAGGACATGCAGCCGTTCGTCGCGGAAGAATTCGTCGACGCGCTGCTCGCGAGCGGCGCGCGGGACTGAGCCAGGCCAGCCATGATCCAGTTCGAAAACGTGACCAAGCGATTCCCCGGCGGGCAGGAAGCCCTCTCGGGACTGACGCTGTCCGTCGACAAGGGCGAGATGCTGTTCGTGACCGGGCACTCCGGCGCCGGCAAAAGCACGCTGCTCAAGCTCATTGCCCTGATCGAGCGGCCGACGAGCGGCCAGGTCATCGTCGACGGCCAGAACACGCACCGGGTGCGGCGCCGCAAGATACCCGGCTATCGCCGCCAGATCGGCATGGTGTTCCAGGACCACAAGCTACTGTACGACCGCCCGGTGTCCGAAAACGTGGCCTTGCCGCTGATCATCGCAGGCTTGAGCCCGCGCGATGCCGGCAAGCGTGTCCGCGCGGCACTCGACCAGGTCGGGCTGTTGCACAAGGAAAAGAAGAACCCCGTGACGCTGTCCGCGGGCGAACAGCAGCGCGTGGGTATCGCCCGCGCCATCGTGACCCGGCCGAAGCTGCTGATCGCGGATGAGCCGACAGGCAATCTCGACCCCGACCTGTCGCTCGAGGTGATGCGCATCTTCCGCCGCTTCAACGAGGTCGGCGTTACGCTGTTGATCGCGAGCCACGACATCTCGCTCATCGACAAGCTCGGCTGCCGCCGCATCGAGCTCGAGGAAGGGCGGCTGCAGGCGCCGCAGTACGAGGACGACCTGGTCGCGCATTTCGACGACGTGCCACACGGGGGCAGCGACGGATGGCAGTGACGCGCCATTCCGATGCGGTCGCCCCGCTGCGCTCCGCCGGGCCGGTAACCATCTGGCTCGGGCGCCACGCGCGGACGGCATCGTCGTCATTCAGCCGGCTCGTGCACCAGCCCTTCGCGAGCCTGATGATCATCCTCGTGATCGCGGTGACCCTCGCGATACCCATGGCGCTGAATCTCGTCATCAAGAATTTCGCGGCCATCAGCAGCGGCTGGGACGACGCGCTCGATTTCTCGGTGTTCCTCGACACCGGCGTTTCGGCCGGCGAGGCCGAGGCGCTGGCGCGGCTGATTTCGCAACGCGCGGACGTGGACGACGTGCGCCTCATCACCGCGGAACAGGCGCTGGCGGAATTCAAGGAGCAGTCGGGGTTCGGCAGCGCCCTCGATCACCTGCCGGACAACCCGCTGCCGCATACCCTCGTGGTGCGACCCAGCCCCGCCAACACGCCGCAGTCGATGACACTGCTGCGCGAGGAACTGGACGGTCTGCCGGAAACCGAGCTCGTGCAGGTGGACACCGAATGGGTGCAGCGATTCCACGCGATCCTCGAGATCGTGCAGCGCGCCATCATGATCGGTGGCGGCCTCCTGGGTGCCGCGATCGTCGTGATCATCGGCAACACGATCCGGCTCGAGATCCAGAACCGGCGCGACGAGATCGAGGTCACCAAGCTCATCGGCGCGAGCAACGCCTTCGTGCGCCGGCCGTTCCTGTGGAGCGGCTTCTGGTTCGGCCTGTTCGGGTCGGTGCTCGCCCTCGGGCTCGTGCAGTACGGGCTGTACCTGTTGCAGCCGGCGGTGACGCGGCTGGCCGGCCTGTACCAGAGCGGCATGACCATGCTCGCCCTCGACCTGCGGGACAGCCTCGCGATCGTCGCGATCGGGGTCGGGCTGGGCCTGGCCGGGTCCTGGCTGGCCGCCGCGCGCCACATGCGCTCGATCGAGCCCAGATAGCCCCCGGATACGGCGCGCGGGCGGCCGCCGGGCACCGCATCGCCGGCGGCTATTTCGTAACGGTTTGTAACACCCTGTATTAAATAAGAATGACTGTGGCATCCTTGCGGAACGATCGCCTGGATTAGCACTCTAAAAACGCGAGTGCTAAAATTGCGGCTCCACGAGGAGGGAACCGAATGACCACAGCGGTAACGCTTCGAAAACAGGAACTGATGCTGGCCGGACCGGTCGGCAGCCTCGATGCCTATATCCAGGCTGTCGGTTCCGTGCCCGTGCTCAGCAAGGAAGACGAGCAGGCACTGGCGGTTCGATTCCGCGAGGAAGGCGACCTCGATGCGGCGCGGGAACTCGTGCTGGCGCATCTGCGGTTCGTCGTGCACATCGCGAAAGGTTATACGGGCTACGGCCTGCCGCTCGGCGACCTCATCCAGGAAGGCAACGTCGGTCTGATGAAGGCCGTCAAGCGCTTCGACCCCGAGTATGATGTGCGGCTCGTGTCCTTCGCGGTGCACTGGATCCGCGCCGAGATTCACGAATTCGTGTTGCGTAACTGGCGCATCGTCAAGGTTGCGACCACGAAGGCGCAGCGCAAACTGTTCTTCAATCTTCGCAAGGCGAAGAAGAACCTGGCGTGGCTGACGTACGACGAGACCCAGGCCGTCGCCGGCGACCTCGGCGTGAGTCCCGAAGAAGTGACCGAGATGGAGAAGCGGCTGCACGCGCGCGATGCGATCTTCGACCCGGCACCGGATGCCGACGACGAGCATGCGTTCACGCCGGCCGCCTACCTGCCCAGCCCGGATTCCGATCCTGCGATGCTCATCGAGAAAGCAGACTTCAATGACGACGCCACCGAACGCATGGCCGCCGCCATCGAGACCCTCGACGAGCGCAGCCGTCATATCATCGAGAGCCGCTGGCTGTCCGATGACAAGCTGACGCTGCACGAGCTCGCCGACGAATACGGCATCTCGGCGGAGCGGGTACGCCAGGTCGAAGCCAACGCGATCAAGAAGCTGCGGTCCGCGATGGCGGTCTGATACCCGGCCGAACCGGTAACGAAAAGCCGCCCTCCGGGGCGGCTTTTTTGTGGTGGCGATGCCAGGCATCGATCGCGGTTCGAGAACCGTTCCTACAAGCGAGGCAGCTCGATCAGCCCTGTAGAGCGGGCCTCGGCCCGCGAACCGGTCGCGGTCGAGAACCGCTCCTGCGGTAATCGGTATCTACGCATACACCTTGCGGCGGTACCGCACCCAGCCGCCGACTTCCTCGCCCAGCGGGTCGTGGTGCGTCCAGTGCACAAGCCCGCCGAGATCATTCCATTCGTACACGCCGCAAAAGTGGATCCGGTCGCCGAGCGACAGCGGAATCCGTTCGGCAACATCGAGATTGTGTGCGATCAGCAGCGTCTGCTTGTTGCTCAACTGGATGACGAAACGCTGGTGACGCGATCCGTCGTCGTCATCCTGCAACAGGCGGCGGACGAATCCCGTGTCTTCGATCCAACGGCCGGTATCGGCTTTTGCATAGGCTGACCGCATGATTGCCCTTCTTGTTGTTATCGGGCAAACGAAAGCGGTGCCGGCCATCCCTGGCCGGCGCGCTCCCCTGTTTCTGTACGCCCGCCGGCCTAGCTGGCGGTTATGGGCACGAGCGTGATTTCGACCCGCCGGTTGAGCTGGCGCCCTTCCTCGGTCGAGTTGTCGGCGATGGGATGATGCTCGCCCATCCCGACCGAGATGATCCGCTGGTCCATGATGCCCTGGGTATAGAGGAATTCGCCGACGGTGTTCGCACGGCGTTGCGAAAGCTGCATGTTGTAGGCGTCGCTGCCGGTGCTGTCGGTATGGCCGGCGACCTCGACGACGGTCTTGTCGAACTCCGTCAGCACCTTGCCGACCGAATTCAGCACGCTGAAGAACTGCGGCCGCAGCGCCGAGCTGTCCGTGTCGAACGTGACGTTGCCCGGCATGTTCAGCGTGATGTTGTCGCCCATGCGCGTGACGCTCACACCCGTTCCCTGCAGTTCGGCCCGTAGCTTGGCCTCCTGCTTGTCCATGTAATTACCGACTGCGCCACCGGCGAGCGCGCCGATGCCCGCGCCGATGAGTGCGTGCTGGCGGCGCTCGACGGCATCGTCACCCGACATGAGTCCCGCGACCACACCGGCCGCTGCGCCGATGAGCGCGCCCTTGGTCGCCTTGCTCGTCTCCGACTCGCCCGTGTAGGGGTCGAGTGTTTGGCACCCGCTCAGGATGGCGGCCATGCCCGCGATCACGAACAGGGATTTGGTTGTCTTGCTGCCCATAGCGAATCCTCCGTGGAATGCTCGCCTGCGAGTTTACAGTACGAATTGTAGCGCTCCGTGACTGAACGCACACTTAACCGGTACCTTGTGGTCAAATACGCGCCATGACGGGGAGCATCGATGACTGACAGCGACGGCTGGCTCGAGCGCTACGCCGAGATCAACGACAACCTGACGTCTCCGGCGCTGTACTGGGTGGCGGTGCCGCTGGTGGTCACGGGAATGGTGGGGCTGTTGTGGTCGCTGCCGGTACCGGAGCAGTTCTACGAGATATCGCCGTTGCTGAACTGGGGCACGGCATTCCTCATGGCGGCGGCCGTCTACTATTTCATCATCTCGTTGCCGATTGCGATC
>DATIUU010000157.1:0-3215 GCA_035466635.1 Woeseiaceae bacterium | reverse complement strand
ACCAAGATGCGTTCCGGCATCAAGGACGCGAATGCGGCGGGCATCGACGCGGTCGTCAGCCAGCAGTTCGAGATCGGCCGCCAGATCGTGGCCGCGGGCCTCGTACCCATCATCGAGCCGGAGGTGGACATCCACTGCCCCGACAAGGCCGCGGCCGAGGACCTGCTGCATGCGGCGATCATGAAAGAGCTCGACAGCCTCGGTGAGGACGAACTGGTCATGCTCAAGCTGACGCTGCCCGAGAAGGACAACCTGTACGCCGACTGCATCGCGCATTCGAACGTGCTGAAGGTGGTTGCGCTCTCCGGCGGCTACTCGCGCGAGGAGGCGAACGAGCGGCTGGCCCGCCAGAACGGCATGGTGGCGAGCTTCTCGCGGGCGCTGTCCGAGGGCCTCAGTGCGCAGCAGTCCGACGACGAGTTCAACGCCACGCTGGACGCGTCGATCCAGAGCATCTTCGAGGCATCCAGCACCTGACGGTCGAGCTTCGCCACGAACTTCGCTGCGGTGACCTCGGCCGGATCGTCACGCTGCACGGCGAGGCCTACGAAGGGCTGCCCGGTTTCGGCCTGAAGTTCGAGGCCTACGTTGCGCAGACCATCGCCGAGTACGTCCTCGACAACGCGGCTCGCGGCCGGGTGTGGCTCGCAGAGCGCGATGGCCGGCTGGTCGGCTGCACGGCGGTTGCGCTGCGCGCGCAGCGGGTCGGCCAGCTGCGCTGGGTGCTGGTCGAACACGCGGCGCGCGGCGCCGGCCTCGGCCGGCGGCTGGTGGAAACCGCGATTCGCTACAGCCGCGAATGCGGCTGCCGAAGCCTGTACCTCGAAACCACCGACGGGCTCCCGGAATCCCAGGCGCTTTACGAGAAACTCGGCTTCCAGCTGGTATCCAGCGAACCGCAGGTGCTCTGGGAGGACGAGCGAGCGCTCATCCGCATGGAAAAGCGCCTCGCCTGAGCGTGGCCGGGCCGCGCGATCGAGTTCGCGCGGCCCGGCCCACCCCGTCAATCGCCGAAATTGGCCCGCACGACCACCCCGATCGTGCGCGGTACGTTGGTCCGGAAAGCCAGGCGGGCGCGGCCGCCGCGTTCGCGGTCGAACGACAGGTTGGCATTCTCGTCACCGACGTTGTGCACGTACAGCGTCGCCGACCAGCGCTCCCATTCGATGCCGGCATTGAGGTTCACGATCGTGTAGGGATCGAGTACCAGGTCCACCGCGGTCACCTCGTTGCCGGTCGCGCCGGCATACGGCAGCCCGGACGACAACAACCCGGCGCCGGCGACCTGCTCTCTCGGCTGCGTGATTCGGTCGCCGACGTGGTGAATGGTTGCCGACAGGAAGCCGTTGGAACCGGCGATCGGGAAGTACCAGCTGCCGGTGGCGGCGACCTGGAATTCGGGCACCGATGCGAGACGATTACCGTCTGCCACGCCGCCCAGGATCGATCCGTTCGCGTCCGTCACGGTCGAGTCGAATTCGGACTCCACGAAGCTGCCCGCGAGCGTGAATTCGAGCGATTCCGTCGGCGTCGCGCCCAGCTCGAACTCCACGCCCGTGGTGTGCGCGTCCGCAACGTTGAAAGAGATACGCGACGAACACGAACCGGCGTCCAGCGTGACCTGCAGGTCCATGATGTCCGAATAGAACGCGGCGGCGTTGAAGGTTATGCCGTTGCCGAGGGTGGACTTGATGCCGGCCTCGTAGTTCCACATCGTCTCGTCGTCGTAATCCTGGAAGCCGCCGAAGATCAGTTCGTCCTCGGGCGTGCACAGTGTCGCGTTGAGCGGGTCGTTGACGCCGCCGAGGCGGAAACCCTGTGAGACCTGGCCGTTCAGCGTGACGTTGTCGCTGACGTCCCAGCTCGCGAGGACCCGAGGCGTGAAACCGTCCGACGCGGTCGTATCGACCACGTTGTCGAACAGCGACGAGAACAGGCCGCCCTGGCTGATCGTGCGGGTTTCCTCGAAGTCGTACCAGCGGCCGCCGACGGTCAGGTTGAAGGTATCCGTGACGTCGTAGGACACCTCGCCGAAGACGGCGACCTGCTCGATGTCGTACGGCAGGTCGGCATTGTAGGGCGAATCCGCCGGGAACCCGTTCCTCAGGGACTCCGAGAAACCGGGGTCGGCGAACACGAAATCCGTCACCGCGTCGTAACCGGGTGTCGGCAGGCGCTGTGAATACTCGCGCTGCACGTCCGACCAGAACACGCCGCCGAGCCACTGGAATGCGCCCGCCCCACTGGAGCTCAGCCGTGCCTCGAAGGTCGTCTGCTCCAGTTCCGTCGTGTCGCGCAGGTTCGACGGCAGTGCGATCGTGTCACCGGCCGGCGGCGGGCTGGGATTGTCCTCCGGGTAACCGAGGTCGACCGACACGCTGCCCGTCAGTGCGCTCGCGTCGCGGCTGACCAGGATCGAGCGGTCGGTGAAGCTGCCGACGACCGTCAGGTCGACGGCACCGAGGCCGGCATTCACGACGATGTCCGCGAGTGTCGTTTCGTCGCTGAACTCCTCGTCGAGCAACAGATGTTGCTGGCGCTCGCCGAGCTGCACGGGTGCGCGCGGATTCACCGGGTCGTTCGGGTCGACGTGCGGCTGCGCGAACAGGTTGAAGACTTCCTGGCGGTTGAAGCCGTCCGTCGTCAGTTCCTGGTAGACGATGCGCGGCGTGACCGACCAGTTGTCGCCCGAGAAAGTCAGGGCCGCCCGTGCACCGGTACGATTACCGCTGTTGACGTCCTCCCTGAAGCTGCCGTCTTCCTGGCGGGCGTCGATGAAACCCGCGAACTCGGTCGTGTAGCCGACGAGCCGCAGCGCCGAGCTGCCCTCGACCAGCGGCAGGTTGACCATGCCCTTGACACCGCCGCCGATGTCGCCGTCCGCGACCGAATTGACGTCGGCTTCGACGCTGGCTTCGAAACGGTCGAGATCGGGCGAGTTCGTGATGTAGCGAATCGTGCCGCCGATCGAACCCGAGCCGAACAGCGTGCCTTGCGGCCCGCGCAGCGTTTCGACGCGATTCAGGTCGTAGAGGTCGAAATCGGGTGTGAACAGCGACAGCGAAATGACCGATTCGTCGAGATACACGCCGACCTGTTCCTTGACGCCCGGCTGGTCGCGCACGATCTGCCCCGCGGACATGCCGCGGATGGCCACCTGGCTCTGCCCGGGGCCGAGATTCTGCACCGTCAGGCCCGCGATGTTGCGCGACAAC
>DATIUU010000156.1:0-8911 GCA_035466635.1 Woeseiaceae bacterium | reverse complement strand
CCCCGACAAGGGCGTCATGATGGCGCTCTACAGCTACCCGATCCTGATGGCCGCCGACATCCTCATGTTCAAGTCCACCAAGGTGCCGGTTGGACGGGACCAGAAGCAGCACGTCGAAATGGCGCGCGACATCGCGCAGCGATTCAACCATCACTACGGCGAGACCTTCGTGCTCCCCGAACCCGTGATCGGCGAGCACACGGCGGTGCTGAAAGGCCTCGACGGCCGCAAGATGTCCAAGAGTTACAACAACACGATCCCCCTGTTTGCGAGCGAGAAGCAGCTGCGCAAACTGATCATGAAGATCAAGACCAACAGCCTCGAGCCCGGCGAGCCCAAGGAGACCGAGGACAACACGCTGTTCGAGATCTACAAGGCGTTTGCGACCGAGGAGGAGACGATCGCCGTCGCGAAGCGGTATGCCGAGGGCATGGCCTGGGGCGAGATGAAGCAGCTGCTGTTCGAGTACATCAACGAACAGCTGCAGCCCGCGCGCGAAGAATACGAGCGGCTGATCGCCAACCCCGCGATCGTGGAAACGGAGCTGCAGAAAGGTGCCGCGAAGGCACGTGAGCGCTCCGCGCCGTTTCTCGCCGAGATTCGCGACAGGATCGGGATCCGCAGGCTGGGCTGACGGCCATGCCGTACCTGCTGGCAGCCGACGCAGTGCTCCTGCTGCACGTGCTGTTCGTTGCATTCGTCGTCGCGGGGCTGCTGCTGATCCTCGCCGGCGGACTGCTGTCGTGGGACTGGGTGCGTAACTGGTGGTTCCGCGTGATCCATCTCGGCGCGATCGGCATCGTCGTGCTGCAAGCCTGGTTCGGCGTCATCTGCCCGCTGACCCGGCTCGAGATGACACTGCGCGACAAGGCCGGCGATACGACCTACGCCGGCAGCTTCGTCTCGCACTGGCTCGAGGCAATCCTGTACTATCGTGCTCCGGCCTGGGTTTTCGCCGTGGCTTATACGCTGTTCGCGATCGTCGTGGTGATGAGCTGGGTCTGGGTACGGCCACACGGGAGGCATTGACGAGTGCCCGACAGCTTGCAACGCTCACGCGCAGGTATCGCATCCAGCCGCCCGGAGCGCCCGGCATGATCCCGGCCCCGGAAGCGCTGCTGCGATTGCGCGACGGCAACGCCCGTTTCGCGGCGGACGACGCGGAGCACGAGCCGCATCACTACCGGGTGCCGCGCGAGATGCTCGCTGCGGGCCAGGACCCTTTCGCGATCGTGGTCGGCTGCTCCGATTCCCGGGTGCCCGTCGAGATCATCTTCGACCAGGGGGTGGGCGAGCTGTTCGTGATACGCGTCGCGGGAAACGTCATCTCCTGTACGCAACTCGCGAGCATCGAATTCGCTGCCGTGAACCTGGGCGCGCGCCTGGTCGTCGTACTCGGCCACACCCGCTGCGGCGCGATGAACGCCGCGTTGACCGCGGTGCAAACCGGCCTGGAGCCGGAGCCTGAGAACCTGCGCCTGCTGGTCGGGAAGATCCGGCCGTCAGTGGAGCGTGCCCTGGAGACCGGCCATGGGCGCGACGCCGCAGAGATCGCGAAACTGGCGGAGCGCGAGCACATACGGCAGGCCGTCGAGGCCGTTCGCACCGGCTCGGAGACAGTCCGTCGGCTCGTCGAGAAGGACGGATTCATGGTCGTCGGCGCCGAGTACTCGCTCGCGACGGGACTGGTCGATTTCTTCTGAAGCGATTGGCGATTATCCGGAGCACCGACGATGCAAGGGCACGTACTGACGACCGAGAGGCTCGAGCTGCGCTGGCTGACGCTCGACGATACGCCGCTGATGCTCGCGATCTGGAACGACCCCGCGTTCGTGCGCCACGTGGCCGACCGGGGCATCCGTACCCTTGGGCAGGCAAGGGCCGCCGTCGAGGCCGGGCCCCTCAGGCAGTACGCGGAACACGGGTATGGTCCGTTCCGCGTGCGGCGGCGCGCGGACGGCATGGACATGGGAATCTGCGGCCTGTTTCGCCGCGACGTGCTCGAAGATCCGGATATCGGTTTCGCGATCCTGCCGGACTTCTGCGGCATGGGCTACGGATTCGAAGCGGCGACCGCCGTGCTCGACCATGCGCGCGACGCGCTGGCATTGAGCTGTGTAACGGCGATCGTCTCGCCCGGCAATGACGCCTCCATCGGCCTGCTCGAGAAACTGGGCTTGCGCTACGAACGGCCGATCCGGATGCCGGGCGACGACGACGACGTCAGGCTCTACCGTATCGGCTTCGGCGGCTGAGCGGGGCGGGTTTGCCCACCGTCGACGCCGAAACCCGGGTTTGCTTGACAGCCCGGCTCGGGCCGGCCGAATATGGGACGCTATGGCGCCGAAACGATTCAAGTCGAAGATCGATCGCTGGCTGCTCTACCTGCTGATTGCGGTCATGGTTTTCGAAGTCGTTGTCATGAGCGCCGCCGCCATGCTGGCAGGCGGCCCGCTCGAAGCGACCTTCCTGGTCCTCGCGGCACTGGTGATCGTCGGGCTGCTCGGCTCCATGCTGGTCGGCACGCACTACACGGTGGACGGCAACACCCTGCGCATCGCGTGCGGCCCGTTCCGCTGGAAGGTGCCCATCGACGCCATCGAGTCCGTGGAGCCGTCGCGCAACCCGCTGTCATCGCCGGCGCTGTCGCTCGACCGGTTGCGAATTCAGTACGGCAAGCGCCGCATCCTCGTATCGCCGGCGGACAAGGCCGGCTTCCTGAGAGCGATCGGGCAGGAACCTGCCGATGCCCGGCGCTAGTGAAACGATCGACTGGCGCAGGCTTCGCGAGTTTGCCGGTGTGGACCTCACCGGTTCCTTCGTACTCACCTGGTACCTGGAAGCGGATACGCTGTTCATCGACAGCGACATCCTGTTGCTGCCCACGCACCCGTTCTATGAAAAGCCGCGCCCGGCCGAGAAGGTATGCATCCGCCCCGCGATCCTGGAGTTCCCGTTCTGCACGGGCGTTTCCGTGGACGGCTCCACGGGAGGCAGCGACATCAGGGCTTTCGTGAGCAGGCTCGGCCATGGCGCCATCAGCGGCATGCAGCGTTACGACGACGGCCGCTACGAATTACAGGGCGAGTTCGGTACGGTGACGATCGAGGCCGAGCGCCCGGTGCTGAGGCTCAAGGGGCTCTGAACACAGGGGGACAAACCATGCAGGCCGAAAATCGCATCGACTATATCGAAATCCCGGTCACCGACCCCGCGCGGGCACGAGACTTTTTTGCCGAGCTGATGGGCTGGGAGTTCCAGGACTGGGGACCGGACTACATCAGCTTCAGGGACGGGCGTCTCAACGGCGGCTTCCGCCGCTCCGACGCGCCGCCGGCACCGAACGGCGTGCTGCTGGTGTTCTTCAGCAAGAACCTCGAACGCGATCGCGCCCGCGTGGTCGAGCTCGGTGCCTCGATCAGCCAGGACATCTTCGAATTCCCCGGCGGCCGCCGATTTCATTTCATGGACCCCCTGGGCAACGAGTATGCGATCTGGGGAGAACCGGAAACCGAATAACAACGGAGCGGACCACCATGCATGTCAAGATCGATCACCCCTGCGTGCAGCACAAGCTGGCGCTGATTCGCAATGTCGAGACGGGTCACAAGAAGTTCAGGGAACTCGCCACCGAGATAACCGAGTTCGTGTGTTACGAGGCTTTGAAAAACGTCAACACGCGCGAGGTTGAAGTCCAGACGCCGATCGAAATGGCCGCGTGCCGGATGATCGACCACGACATCGTGGTGGTGCCGGTGCTCCGCGCCGGTATCGGCATGCTGGAAGGCATACTCGAGCTGGTGCCGACCGCGCGCGTCGGCTTCGTGGGGCTGTACCGGGACGAGGAGACCAAGGAGCCGGTTGCCTACTACGAGCGTTTTCCGCCGTAGGCGAAATCCGGCACCTGCATCATCATCGATCCCATGCTCGCGACGGGCGGCTCGACAGTCGCGGCGATCGACCAGCTGAAGGCGTTCGGTGCGAAGGACATCATCGTGATCTGCATCGTGACCTGCCCGGAGGGCCTGGCACTGGTCGAGGAGAAGCACCCGGAAGTCCCCGTCTATACGGCGGCCATTGACAAGTATCTCAATGAAGACAAATACATAGTACCGGGCCTGGGGGACGCCGGCGATCGCCTGTTCGGCACGGCGCACTAGCCGGCAGACGTGCCGCGCTCGAGCGCCTCATCGTGGAGCCGGTAAAGTACATGAGAGCTCACTACGAAACGAGATAACGACATGAGTGACACCATCAGGACAACGAGACTCGTCGGTAACGAACTCATCGTCGAAACCAGCCACGGTACCGAAGTCTACGACGGCAAGTTTCTCGTCGCGGCCCTGCTCATCTACGTGGCGAAAGGCAGTGGCACGATCGAGCCGGAAGAGGTCGCGAAGATGATCGACCTGATCGAGCAGCATTTCCGGATCGAGGGCGCGCAGTCACTCGAGCTGTTGAGTCGCGCGATGAGCGAGCTGGCCGAGAAGCCCGAACTCGCCGAGCATCTCGTGGAACTCGGTCGTACCCTGTCGGACACGCAGAAGGAAGACATCGCGGTCATGGCGCTGAAGGTCATCGCCGCCGACGGGCGCAGGCAGGTGTCCGAGATGGAGCAGTTCAACCGTGCGGTCGAGGCGGTCGGGGTATCCCCGGAGATCGTGCACCGGGCATTCGATCGTTACTTCGAGGAGACGATGCCGGCGCGGAGAAATGAAAGCCACGACACGTAATTTGCCGCGGTCCGCAGCCGCCCTCACGCTGCCGAAAGCCGCAAAGTGACGGATGCGGCCGAACGCGGCGGCTGGCAACTCGTCGAAGCCACGGATCGCGACCTGGACGAACTGATGTCGTGGTTCGGCAGCGCCACTGATGTGGATCGCTGGGGCGGCCCGCGCTTCCGCTACCCGTTTACCGCGAGAACGTTTCGCCGGGACTGTCACTGGGGCCGGATGCCGAGCTTCCGCCTGAATTCGCCGGCGGGCGCTTTTGCCGCGTTCGGCCAGATGTACGAACGCTATGGCCGCATCAACCTGGCGCGCCTGGTGGTGCACCCGGAGTTGCGCGGAGCGGGTGTCGGCAAGCGGCTGGTGGCCGCGCTGATCGAAACCGGACCCGAGCTGTTCACGGCCGGCGAATTTTCCCTGTTCAGTTACCGCCACAATGAAGCGGCTCTCGGCTGTTACCGATCGATGGGATTCGTCGTCCGGGATTACCCGGAGGGCGCGCCCATGGCCGACCTCTGCTACTACCTGACCAGGCCGGTCTAGATAATTTCAGCGGAACGAAGCGGCCAGCGTTTCGAGTTCCCCCCAGCGCTCGACGCGGCGTTCGAGTTCCGCTTCCATGTCCGCGAGTTGTTGCAGCGCCGCCTTCACCGTGTCGGCGTCCTGTGCGTAGAAACCGGGGTCGGCCGTCGTCTGCTGCAGGCGCGTGAGTTCCGCTTCGAGGGATTCTATCTCGGCGGGCAGCGCGTCGAGTTCGCGCTGGTCCTTGTAGCTGAGCTTGGTCGCGGGCCGCTGCAGGCGCCGCTCCGAGGCGCGGCGCATGCGCTCTTCTGCCTCGTAGGGATTGTCGGTAACCGCAAGCCGCTTGCCCTGCCGCACCCAGTCGCTGTAGCCGCCGACGTATTCCTGGATGCGCCCTTTCTCCTCGAAGACGATGATGCTGGTGACGACGTTGTCGAGGAACTCGCGATCGTGACTCACGACGATCAGCGTGCCGTTGTATTCGCAGAGCTTCTCCTCGAGCACTTCCAGCGTTTCGATGTCGAGGTCGTTGGTCGGCTCGTCCAGCACCAGCAGGTTTGCCGGGCGCGTGAAGAGCTTTGCGAGGATGACCCGGTTGCGCTCGCCGCCCGACAAAGCCTTGACGGGTGTCTGCGCGCGCTTCGGGCTGAACAGGAAGCCCTTGAGATAGCCGACGACGTGGCGGTCCTTGCCGTTGAGCCTGATGTAGGTCCGGCCGTCCCCCACGTTGTAAGCGACGCTCTTCTCGAGGTCCAGGGTCTGCCTGAGCTGGTCGAAATAGCCGATCTCGAGGTTGGTGCCGTGCTTGATCGTCCCGGCCTGCGGTTCGAGCTGGCCGAGGAGCAGCCTGAGCAGCGTGGTCTTGCCGACGCCGTTGTTGCCGATGAGGCCAATGCGATCGCCGCGCATGATCTTGATCGAGAAGCCCTCGATCAAGCGCTCGTTGCCGTAGCCATAGCAGACGTTCTTTGCCCGGATGACCTTGCGCCCGGATTGTTCGGCTTCCTCGATAGTGATGCGTGCCCGGGATTCGGGCGCCAGCCGCTCTGCGCGCTCCTCGCGCATCCTGACGAGCGCGCGCGCCCGGCCCTCGTTACGGGTGCGGCGCGCCTTGATGCCCTGGCGGATCCAGACTTCCTCTGCCTCCAGCTTCTTGTCGAAGCGGGCGTTCGCGGCGGCCTCGTCTTCGAGCGCCTTCTCCTTGCGGCGCAGGTAGTCCTGGTAATTGCCGGGCCAGCTCGTGAGCCGGGCGCGGTCGATCTCGACGATGCGCGTCGCCAGCCGCTGCAGGAAAGCGCGGTCGTGCGTGATGAAGATGACGGCCCCGGGATACGAGTGCACGCGGTCCTCGAGCCACTTTATCGTCGCGATGTCGAGGTGGTTCGTGGGCTCGTCGAGCAGCAACAGGTCCGGTTTCTGCACCAGCGCCTTCGCCAGCGCAACGCGGCGCCGCCAGCCGCCCGACAGCTCGTTCATCCGCCTCTCCGCGGGCAGGCTGAGGTCCGTGATCACCGTCTCGACACGCTGGTCGATGTGCCAGCCTTCGTGGGCGTCGATTTTCGCGTGCAACGCCTCCAGTTCCTGCATGCCCTGGCGGTCGAGATCGAGCTTCGAACGCCGCTGGTAGTCGGCGAGGAGCGCTTCGATGTCGGCGAGGCCGGAGCGAACGACCTCGCGCACGGGCAGGTTCATGGCTTCGGGCAGCGACTGTGCCAGCTGGCTGATCACCAGGCCCTGGCTGCGCACGATCTCGCCGCGGTCCGGTTCGAGCTCGCCGCCGATCAGCTTGAGCGTGGTGGATTTGCCCGCGCCGTTGCGGCCGATCAGGCAGACCCGCTCACCGGACTCGATGGCGAACTCGGCCTGGTCGAGGATCTTCAGCTCGCCGAATTCGACGGACACTTCGTCAAAGCGAAGTAATGACATAATTCAACCGCGCTCGCCGGTATGCAAAAAAAGAACGGAGGCTACCATGACGGAACAACGCTTCGTCGACCTGGAGACAAAGCTGGCCCACCAGGAGCACCTGCTGCTCGAACTCAACGACGTCGTCACGAAACAACAGGAAAACATCATGCGCCTGGAAAAGCTTTGTGACTCAATTATCGAACGGGTCCGCTCGCTGGGCGAGGCGCTGCCCGCCGGCGCGAACGGCGACGAAAAGCCGCCTCATTATTGAGGCCGCGCATCCGGATTGACCCGGATTTCGCGTTGCCTGCGTTGGAGTATAGTGTCAACCGAGGCACGCAGGAGGGAACACGATGTCACGGCTTTCAGGACTGATGCTCATTTGCCTGTTGCTGCCTTTGACGGCGCAATCCGCGGACGTTCACGTGCCCGGCGAGTTGCAGGGCTGGGAGGAGTGGGTACTCCACGAGCGGGAATACCGGGACTGCCCCTTCTACTTCAACGGCGGCGCCGCGGCGCAGGGCGATTTCGTGTGCGCCTGGCCCGGGCTGCTCGATGTCGCGATCGGCGCGGACGGCGGCCGTTTCAGCCAGCAGTGGAGCGTCTACGCGCAGGCCGTGTGGCTGCCGCTGCCGGGTGGCAGCGACCACTGGCCGCACGAGGTTACCGTCAACGGAGACCCGGCGGTGGTGGTGGAGCGGGACGGGCTTCCCGCCGTGCGCGTCGCTCCCGGCCGGTACCGGCTGGCCGGCTCATTCGCCTGGGACGAGCGCCCGGGCGTGCTGCCCATCCCCGCACAAAGCGGCCTGGTCGCGCTCAGCGTCGATGGCAAGCGCGTCGAGAGGCCGGAGCGCAGCGGCCCGCGCGGCCTGTTCCTCGGCGAGCGGGCGCCCGACACCCAGGCCCGGGATTCCGTCGCGGCGGAGGTTTACCGGCTGCTGGCCGACGACGTACCTGTCCGCATGACGACGATCCTCAGGGTCGACGTGGCGGGAGGCATCCGGGAAGAACTGTTCGGCCCGCTGCTGCCCGAGGGCTTCGTGCCGATGCGCATCGACAGCGCGCTGCCGGCGCGGCTGGAGGCCGACGGCAAGCTGCACGTCCAGGTCCGCCCGGGACGCTGGCAGATCACGCTGACGGCACGGGCGCCGGCCGCGGTCAACGCGATTACGCGGCCGGCGGACGGCAGGAACCTGCCCGATACGGAGATCTGGTCCTACCAGTCCAACGACCGCTTGCGCGTGACCGCCATCGAGGGCCTGCCGCCGGTCGATCCGCGCCAGGCACAGGTTCCCGATCCCTGGCTGCAGCTGCCGGCGTACCGGGTCGCCGCCGATGCGACCCTGACGATCGTGGAACGCAGCCGCGGCATCGTGGCCCACGACAACGAACTCGCGCTCAACCGGGTCCTGTGGCTGGATTTCGACGGCGGCGGCTTCGTCGCCCGCGACCAGATAGGCGGCACCATGCGCAGTGACTGGCGGCTCGACATGGCGCCCCCGTATGCGCTGCTGAGCGCGAGCGAAGCCGGGGAGAACCTGCTCGTTACGGAAGGCGACGAGCCGGGCGAGACCGGCATCGAATTGCGGCGCACGAGCGTCGACCTGACCGGTCTCGCCCGCAGCGATAGCCGCGCGGCGATGCCGGTGACCGGCTGGGATGCGCGCTTCGCGAGCGTCGCGGCGTTACTGCACCTGCCGCCCGGGCACAAGCTGCTGGCGGCGCCCGGCGTCGACAAGGCGCCCGCAAGCTGG
>DATIUU010000155.1:0-3351 GCA_035466635.1 Woeseiaceae bacterium | reverse complement strand
TTCACCGAATGGACGATCAGCGTGCGCAGCAGCTTCTCGCTCTTGCGGACCTCTCTCTGCGCCTTCTCAACGTCGCTGACATCGCGGAACATCAGTACCTTGCCGCCGCGCACGGAATGCCGTTCGGAATTGATCGGCGATACCTGCACGTGCAGGAAGCGGCCGGTTGCGGTCATCATCCTCTGCGGCTTCTGCGTCTCGAGCGCCTCGAAGACCACGGTCGCGCCGTCGTCGAATATTTCGTCGAGTGGCATTCGCAGCGCCTCGTGCTCGGAGACCGACAGCATCGCTTCGGCGCGGTGGTTCAGCCCGATGATGCGCCGCTGTTCGTCGATCACGATGACCGGGTCCTGCATGTTCTGGAACACGGTTTCGTAGGCCAGCGGCGTGAACTCGACGATGCCCTCGCCGGCGATCAGCCAGATATAGATCGGCAGCATCGCGGCGAACACGAGCGGCACGAAGGAAATCACGTTGGAACCGAGCCCCAGGTCGTAGGCAGCCGTCGCGATCAGCGGACCGACGCAGGCCGCGACCAGCAGGAACAGCCCGCGACGGTGGGCGGGCGCCACGGCGGAACTGTGCACCAGCAGCGTGAACATGGCCGCCCCGATCAGTGCATAGCTGTACGGCGCGTGCACGAACAGGAACCACGGGCCCCAGGCGTCGGGCCGCGTAAGGTAGTCGCCGTGCTCGTTGACCGCCGGCAGCTGCCACATGAACTGGTGGAACTGGTTGGTTGCGGCGAGCGCGATGGACACCGCCGGCAAGATGAGCAACAGCACGACGGTCCGCAGCGGCGTCTTAACGCCCGTGTACTCGCGGAAGCAGACCAGCGCGGCGAGCGGCAGCAACGCGGTGCCGAAGAAATGGCCGGTGCGGCCGATCGAGAACACCAGGAAGGAATCCGACATCAGCTCCACGGCGCCGCCCATGACCCAGGCGCTGATGATTACGAACAGTACACCGATCGGCACGCTGCCGACTTCGCGCTTCGCCGCGATCATGCGGATGCCCAGCAAAAGGTAGCAGGCTGCGCAGAAGATCAACAGGATGGACAACGCGATGTCCAGGTTCATGAGGCAGTACTCGAACGCGACGAGACCGGGGTCATGCTACGCAGGCTAACGCCTTGATTCCCGGAACTGTTTCGCAGGTTTTGATCCAGGTCTCAGGGCATTTTGTGCGGTGGTTCACAGAACGCCGCGCGCATTTTGTTCGGCCTGGCGACAACTGCCTGATTTGCAGCGACTATTTCTTTGGCCGGCGATGTTTTGATATTCGGCCGTAGCGGCTTAGGATAGGCGCACACCACGGGGACCGCAGGCATGCCTCTCGACATCACGTTCACTCTCAGCGACGACGACCTGGCGCGTTTCCAGGCGATCGTGGACAAGGCCCGCGTGGCGGTGGAGGACGAAACCGCCGCGGAGCACATCGAGCAGGCGGCACGCGACCTGCTGCAGCAAACGCGCAAGTGCGAGCTGCCCGAGTTCATCGCAACCCGCATGGCCAAGCTGCAGGTCGTGATCGACATGATCAACGACGAGGACTGGAACCTGGCGCAGGACGAGCGCCGCCACGTGCTCAGCGCGCTGGCTTATCTCTGCGATCCCGAGGACCTGATCCCCGACCATATCCCGGGGCTCGGCTTTCTCGACGACGCGATTTACGCCGAGATCGTGCTCGGCGAGCTGCGCAACGAGATCAGCCTGTACGAGGAATTCTGCGCGTTCCGCGACGCCGAGGAAGCGCGCCGCAAGGCGCGCGGCGAGGACGTCAAGATCGGTCGCAACGAGTGGCTGGCCGAAAAGCGCGCGGCGCTGCAGGCCAGCATGCGCAAACGGCGGGTTGCCGAAGGCGGCCGCGGCCGCTGGCGCATGCGCCTCTGGTGAATGCCGGCGACACTCAGGCCTCGAGCCACTTGTCGACCCCGGGCGGCGTGTAGCCGTCGAATTGCCGCAACAGCCCGTCCGCGTCCGCATCGACGAGCAACATGCGACGATTTTCGGGACGCAGGAACCCCTCCGCCGCGGCATGATCGAGATAGCGCAGCAGGTGATCGAAATAGTGGCGCACGTTGAGCAGGCCGCAAGGCTTGTCGTGGAACCGCAGCTGCGCCCAGGTCACGATCTCGATGAGTTCCTCGAGCGTGCCGAACCCGCCCGGCAGCGCGATGAAGCCGTCGGCGAGCGACGCCATCATCGTCTTGCGCTCGTGCATGGAGTCGACGACGTGCTGCCGGGTCAGCCTGCTGTGCGCGGCTTCCTTGGCGACCAGCTGCCGCGGAATCACGCCCTGGACCTTGCCGCCGAGCGCGAGCACACCGTCCGCGAGGATGCCCATGATGCCCTTCGACGAGCCGCCGTAAACGAGTTCGAGGTCGCGGCTCACGAGAACCCGGGCCAGCTCACCCGCCGCCGCCGCGTAGTCGGGGCGCGCGCCCGGGTTGGATCCGCACTAGACGCAGATTCGCCGCATAAGCCGTCGCGTACGCTCAGCCCGTTCCGGCCGGCGTCCTGACCGACTCGATGATGCGCGCGATCTCCGGTCTCGCGGCGCGCAGCTCCTGCGGCGACAACGCGTCGAGCTCGTGCGGGAAAACCAGCCACTCGGCCGTCTCGTGCACGTAATAATCGGGGACCAGGTCGGTCTCGTTGCGGCTGGGCTTGTACCATGGGACGGCGATACGAATGTCGTCCGGCGTGTTGTCCCGCGCGCGCTTCCTGAGTTCCTCGATGACGGCGGCGACCGTGTTGCCGGTATCGAACACGTCATCGACGATCAACAGCCGGTCGTCGTGGCAGACTTTCTTGATGATGTAATCCAAACCGTGCACCGCGACTGCGCCGCGCTGATCCACGCCGACATACGATGACGTGCGAATGGCGATGTGATCCGACTCCACCCCGCAGTAGTCCAGGATCTCCTGCACCGCCATGCCGACCGGCGTGCCGCCGCGCCATCTCGCGATGATCAGCGTCGGGCGGAAACCGCTGTCGAGAATATCGAGCCCCAGGCGCAGGGAATCCTCGAGCAGTTCCTGGGCGGAGATTACGGTCTTTTCCATCGTCGACTCTTTATGTACCGGGATTTCGGCAGCTGGCTATAATGCGTCCCGGAATTCTACTGCACTGCGAGCGCCCGCGACCCATGGAGAAGCGATTCATAAAAGCCGACGACCTGCTGAAGGACTCGTTTCAGCTCGCCGCCGACATACCCCAGGCCGGCTTCCGGCCGGACTTCCTCGTCGGCCTGTGGCGCGGCGGCAGCGCCGTCGGCATCGCGGTGCAGGAAGGTCTCGAGTATTTCGGCACGCCGACCGACCATATCGCGATCCGCACCTCGTAC
>DATIUU010000154.1:0-3383 GCA_035466635.1 Woeseiaceae bacterium | reverse complement strand
CCTATCTCGCGGCGGGCGGGCCGGAGTGAAAACGGAAGCGGGAATCCGGCGCCGTAATCAGCTGCGCTTCGATTACCTTCAGTTCGGACAGCCGCTCATCGAGGTCCGCCTGCGGGACGCCGGTTTCGGAGCGCGCGAAATCGAGGTAATGCTCGAAGTGGCGGGACTCGGACGCAAGCAAACCGCCGTAGAAGCGCGCCAGTCTCTCCGGCAGCCGCGGCGCGAGCCGTGCAAACCGTTCGCAGGAGCGCGCCTCGATCAGCGCGCCGACGAGCAGCATGTCGAGCAGCTTCAGCGGCTCTTCATTGCGCACGGCGTCGCGCAGCCCGCCCGCATAGCGTGACGCCGTCAGGCGCTCGAACGGCACCTGCATGTCCTGCATGATCGAGCGCACCTGCTCGAAATGCCGCAGTTCCTCGCGCGCGAGCCGGGACATGCGCTGCGCAAGCGCGGTTCGCTCCGGGTAACGGTAGAGAAAGCCGAGCGCGGTCGAGGCCGCCTTGAGCTCGCAGTTCGCGTGGTCGAGCAGCAGCTCGGGTATCCGGCCGCTCGCGGCCACGAGCCATGCCTCGGGCGTCTTCGTCTCGAAGAATGCCTCGATATTTGCCGGGACCGCCGCTGCTACAGCCATTCCTCGACGTCGGCCACCGACTGCAGCCTGTCCTCCGGGTTCTTTGCGAGCATCATGTTGAGCAGCGACTGGTACTCCGCAAAACGCGCCGGCAGCAGCGGGATCGGCGCCTGCGCATGCCGGTAGATGATACCCATCGCGTTGTCCGCCTGGTACGGCTTCTCGCCGGTCAGCATCTCGTAGAAGATCACCCCGAGGCTGT
The DNA here is from genome assembly GCA_035466635.1 of Woeseiaceae bacterium. Classification (GTDB taxonomy): domain Bacteria; phylum Pseudomonadota; class Gammaproteobacteria; order Steroidobacterales; family Woeseiaceae; genus UBA1847. The sequence continues at coordinate 2,550 of DATIUU010000154.1, read as the reverse complement.
AGATGTCGCTGCGCTCGTCGACGGGATTGCCATGGCCCTGTTCCGGGCTCATGTAGTACGGCGTGCCGAAAATCTCGCCGCTGCCGGTGATCTCCATCTGCAGGCGCAGGCGCTTCGCCAGGCCGAAATCGATGAGCGCGATCGAGTTGTCCCGGCGCAGCATGATGTTGCCCGGCTTGAGGTCGCGGTGCAGGATGCCGACCTCGTGAATCCGCGCCAGCGCGCTCGCGATCTCGCGCAGATACTTGACCGCGACATTGGCATAGATCTTCTCGCTGATGCGCTGCCGCAGGTCGCCCGCGTCGAGGTACTCCATGGCGATGTGCGCGTGGTCGTCGGCGACACCCAGGTCGTAGATCTTCACGATATTGGGATGATCGATGTCGGCGATCATCTCGTATTCCTGCAGGAAGCGGTCGAACGCGGCAATGCTCGCGTCGTTCACGTCGGGGATTTGCCGCAGGACCTTGAGCACCATCTTGACCCCCGTCTTTTCGCGCTCGGCGAGGTACACGCTCGAATGCGACGAGGCGCCCAGCTTCTTCAGGAAACGGTAGCCCTTGATCAGGGGCTCGACGCCGGCAGCCTTGTCGCCGACGAACAGCGAACCCGTCGACGACACGCGGCGCCGTGCGACCAGGATGTCGCTGAGGCGCACGATCAGCGCATCGTGACTGAAGCGTTGCCTGGGGAAGCAGCCCTCCGCGCCGCGAGCGCGCACCTCGACGGCCTCTTCCCGGGTGCCGAAAAACACGATCGGCGGGAAACCCGGATTCTTGCGGAAGCGCCTGACGACGTCGGCACTTTGGCGGTCACCGAGCCGGTTACCCAGCAGGATGACGTCGTTGCCCGCGCCGGAAAACTCGTCGGGCAGATGCCCGCTCTCGACGGGGTCGAAATCCGAGATGGCCGCGTCGGGCCAGTGCGTGGCGATGTGATGCTGCAACAGGCTGCGGAACTCGGCCTGACCGTCGATGATCATGAATCGAACGCTCATGCGACCGCACCGGCAGCCACGGCGCTACATGCCAACGGCCGGTTTCGGTCTCTTCCCTGTTGCCGGATCGTCGGCTGCGATAAATCCCTTGTGCCGATCTTCCCGCGCCTGCTTGGCGCGATCGTTGCGGTGCTTCTCCAGGTTCTGCAGGTATTCCTCGGTAACGTCTTCCGTGACGTATTCCCCCGAAAAACAGGAGGCATCGAATTCCTCGATCATCGAGTTGTCATGGCGCACGGAACGGATGAGGCCGTGCAGGTCCTGGTAGATCAGCTTGTCGGCCCCGATGAGCGCGGCGATCTCGTCGACGTCGCGGCCGTTCGCGATCAGTTCCGAGGCCGCCGGCATGTCGATCCCGTAGACGTTGGGGTAGCGTACCGGCGGCGCCGCGGACGCGAAGTAGACCTTGTTGGCCCCCGCATCGCGCGCAAGCTTGATGATCTGCCGCGAGGTCGTGCCGCGCACGATCGAGTCGTCGACGAGCAGCACGTTTTTGCCGCGGAATTCGAGGCCGATGGCGTTCAGTTTCCGGCGCACGGATTTGTCCCGTTCCGCCTGCCCGGGCATGATGAACGTCCGGCCGATATAGCGGTTCTTGATAAAGCCTTCGCGGTACTTCACGCCCAGGTGGTAGGCGACCTGCAGTGCCGACGTGCGGCTGGTGTCCGGGATCGGGATCACGACGTCGATGTCGTGGTCCGGGAACTCGCGCACGATCTTGCCGGCCAGCTCCTCGCCCATGCGCAGGCGCGCCTTGTAAACCGAGATGTCGTCGAGTATCGAGTCCGGCCGCGCAAAATACACGTACTCGAAGATGCACGGCGTGTGCCGGACCCGCCCGCGGCGTTCCCGGCTGTGCAGCGTGCCGCCGTTCTCGATGTAGATCGTCTCGCCGGGATTGAGGTCGCGGACGCGCTCGTACTGCAGTACGTCGAGCGCAACGCTCTCCGATGCCACCATGTAGTCGTGGCCGCCGTCGACCTCGCGCCTGCCGAGCACGAGCGGGCGTATCCCGTTCGGGTCACGAAACGCCACGATGCCGTGACCGACGATCAGCGCCACCACGGCGTAGCCGCCGGAACAGCGCTTGTGCAACGCCTCGACGGCGTCGAAAACCTGCTCGGCGGTCGGGTGGCCGTTTGCGCGAATCTGCAGTTCGTGCGCGAGCACGTTGAGCAGGACCTCGGAATCCGAGGCGGTGCTCAGGTGCCGGCGATCCTCGCGCGTCAGCAGATCCGCCAGTTCGGCATGATTGGTGAGATTGCCGTTGTGCGCGAGGCAGATACCGTAGGGCGAATTCACGTAGAACGGCTGCGCCTCGGCGGATTTCGAGCCGCCGGCCGTCGGGTAACGCACGTGGCCGACGCCGATGTTGCCGGACAGCCGCAGCATGTGGCGGGTGTGGAAGACGTCGCGCACGAGCCCGTTCGCCTTGCGCTGTTTCAGGCCCTCCTCCCCCCAGGTAACGATGCCCGCCGCATCCTGGCCGCGGTGCTGCATGACCGTCAGGCCGTCGTAGAGCGCCTGGTTGACGGGATTCCTGCTAACGATTC
>DATIUU010000153.1:0-5827 GCA_035466635.1 Woeseiaceae bacterium | reverse complement strand
ACTACGCACAGAAGCTGGTCGACGAGTATCGCGCCGCCGGTGTGCGGCCCGAAAACGTCTGGGCGCAGTCCTTCAGCCTCGATGACGTGCTGTACTGGGTCGACAACGAGCCCGACTTCGGGCGGCAAGCCGTATTTCTCGATGGCCGCAACCCGGTGGCGCTGGTCAGTAATCCGCCGCCACTCGGCGAGTTCATGGCGTTGCAGAACCGCGGCGTCAATATCGTTGCCCCGCCGATGCCGGCATTGCTGACCGTGCAGGGCGGCGACATCGTGCCGTCCCTGTATGCCCGCCGGGCGCGCGAGGCAGGCCTCGCTATCATCAGCTGGACGACGGAGCGATCCGGCCGGGTCACTGAAGACACCCTCCCGGCAAACGGCGCTTTCTACTACGACACGACCGTGGACGCGCTGGAAAACGACGGCGACATCATGCGGACGATCGACGTCCTGGCCCAGGAAGTCGGCATCATCGGTCTGTTCTCCGACTGGCCTGCCACGACGACTTTCTACGCGAACTGCAAGGACATCCCGGGCCTTCGTGGCAACAGGCAGCGCAACAACCGATAAGGGGTACCCGGCAAGCCGCCGGACCGCTCATCGAGGCTGTTCTTCCGGCTTGTCGCCCTGGGCAGCGGGCCCCGCATCGTGCGGGGCCCGCTTTCTTTGTTCGCCGCCGGAAGCGCTACTAGAGCGCCGCGCGCTGTTCCTGCGTCGGCGCAAGCCGTTTCCAGAGCGTCCCTGGTTCCTTGTCGAAGACGAGCTCGCTCGATGCCGGACGGACGCGCCAGCTGCCGCGCGCCAGCTCGCCGTCGAGCTGTCCCGGTGCCCAGCCCGCGTAGCCGATAAACAGCCGCAACCGCGAGGTGTCCGCCGGGCTGGCTGCGAGGGCGTCTTCGTACGCAACGAGGTACACGGAATCGATGATCTGCTCTGACTCCGCGGGCGGGCTGTCGGTAAGCAGCAGCGCACGCAGGCTGTCCATGTGCACCGGCCCGCCCCAGAACAGCGAGCCGCGGTAATCGGCGAGCGTTTCGTCGTCGCCGAGGACTTCCGCGGGCTGCACGTCGGTCGGGCGATTCACGACCAGCCCGAACGCACCCGTGTCGTCGTAATGCAGCAGCAGCACGACCGTGTTCGCGAACATCTCGCCCTGCACCACTTCCGTGGCGACCAGCAGCTTACCCCGGGCAGGACGCGAGTCCGCATCGACGACGGCGGGCAGCAGCGAGGCAACGGCGAGCAGCCATGTAAGGACCCTGGTCATTCCGCCTGTCAGTATAGGCCTCCCGGGGCTCCGGATCCCGTTATTGCAGCGGCGTCTCCTGCCGGCCGGCTCGACGGATTCCTCGGGTAGAATGGGTGCGTATGCCGACCAACGTCACGCCCGAGTACAAGAAAGCCGAAGAAGCCTACCGCAAGGCACGCGAGCCGAAGGAACGCCTGGACTGCCTGCGCGAGATGTTGCGTACCATCCCCAAGCACAAGGGAACGGACCACCTGCAGGCCGACATCAAGACGCGCATCAAGCAGCTGACGGAGGAACTGGCGGGGCCCAATAAGGGCGGCCGCCGCAGCGGTCCCGCGTACGTCGTGCGGCCCGACGGTGCGGCGCAGGTGTGTCTCGTCGGGCCGCCGAATGCCGGCAAATCCAGCCTGCATGCACGACTCACCGGGTCACGCACCGACGTGGGTCCGTACCCGTACACCACGCAGCTGCCGGTGCCGGGAATGCTGCCTTTCGAGGACATTCACTTCCAGGTCGTCGACCTGCCGCCGTTGTCGGGCGACTTCATGGAACCGTGGCTGGTCAATGCACTGCAGCCCGCCGACGGCGCGCTGCTCGTCATCGACGTCAGCGATCCCGACTGCCTCGAGCACGTGCCCGTCATTCTCGAACGCCTGCGGGAAAAAAAGGTGTTCCTCACGCCGGTTTGGCCTGGCCTCGAATCGGCCCGGCCCGCCGATGCGGACGCACTCGACGATCCGTTTCGCCTCGAACTGCCCACCGTGCTCATCGCCAACAAGAGCGACCTCGATCCCGACCCCCAGGAAGTCGAGATCCTCGAGGAACTCCTCGGGCTGCGATTTCCCGCGCTCACGATGTCGGCCGAGACCGGCAAGGGCGTCGCTTTGCTCGGGCCGTTCCTGTTCGAGGCGCTCGGGATCGTGCGCGTCTACACCAAGACGCCGGGCAAGCCCGCGGAAAGGGAAAAGCCGTTTACGGTACGGCGGGGCGATACGATCGCCGACGTCGCCCGGCTCGTGCACAAGGACATCGCGCGAAACCTGAAGTTCGCCCGGACCTGGGGTGCCGAGGTGTTCGACGGGCAGCAGGTGGGCCCCGAACACGTCGTTGCCGATGGCGATCTCGTGGAATTGCATTTCTAAGAGAAAACTCGACCTCCTGCGACTATCCTTCAGCTTGTGAAAACGTATTCGACATCTTTCGGCCCGGCGCGGGCCCCCGTACTCGGCACGTTCGGCGCGGCAATCGCGGTTCTCGCCGCGCCCCTGGCCCTGGCTGCAGACCTGGTCGACGTCGCGAACATCGTGCGCACGCGCCATTGCGGCGCGGCCTCGCTGCCCGACAATCCGCTCGTGGCGAGCAAGCCGCTCGACAGCGCGGCCGCGGCTATTGCGGACGGCACCGACGTCACGGCCGCGATCGCGGCGGCCGGCTACCGGGCGAAATCGTCAGCGTCGATCAGGGTCAGCACTCCCCGGGGCAAGGACGACGCGGTAGCAAGGGAACTCGCGGCGCACTTCTGCCATCTCGTTGCCGACCCGGACTTCGCCGATATCGGCGTGTACCGCCGCGGCAAGGACGCGTGGCTGCTGCTGGCCCACGGCGCGCCGCTGCCCTCGCCCGACGATGCCGCCCTGCTCGATCACGTGCTCGAGCACCTGAACGCGATCCGTGCGCGGGGCGGCCGCTGCGGGGCAACCGAATTTCCGCCGGGCCCGCCGCTCGCGCGGTCACCCGCCCTCGACCAGGCAGCCCGTGCGCATGCCGAGGACATGGCGCGAAACAGCTTTCTCGCGCACACGGGGTCCGACGGCAGCAATCCCGGCGAGCGGGTGTCTCGCGCGGGGTACCACTGGGAAGCCGTTGCCGAGAATGTCGCGTCGGGCCAGACATCGGCGGACGACGTCGCGGCCACCTGGCTCGAGAGCCCCGGCCACTGCGAGAACCTGATGGATGCGAAGTACGCCGAAACCGGCATCGCCTACGCGCTCAACCCCGGTGACGGCCGTGACATCTACTGGGTACAGGTCTACGCCGAGTGATTCCGCAGCGCTACGGGAAACCGCTGGTCATCAGCGCCGCTGCGATCGTCGTGTACGCACTGCTCGGTTTCTTCCTGGCGCCCTGGCTCGTGCAGAATGCCGCCTCCAATGCCGTTCGCGACAACCTGGGCGTCGAACTCCGGCTGCAAAAGGTCTCGGTCAATCCGTTCGTGCTGAGCCTTGCCATCGATGGCCTCGAACTGGACGACCCGGCCGGCGATCCGTTCCTTGCCATCGACCGGATCTTCATCAACGTCCAGCTGAGCTCGCTGTTCCGCTGGGCCCTTACCTTCCGCGAGTTTCATATCGAGTCGCCCAAGCTCTACCTGGCACGGGACGGCAACGGCTATTTCAATTTCGCCTTTTTGGCGCAGCGGCCGGCCGGGCCGGAGGCGGTCGCAACCGAGCCTGGCGGCGGACCGCCGCGCCTGCTCATCCATGATTTCGCGATCACCGACAGCGTCGTCGACTGGAAGGACGACGTACCGCCGGAGCCGGTGGACACGCATTTCGGGCCCATCAATATCGCAATTGCCGGGCTGAATACGCTGCCCGACCGGGCCGGCCTGCAGGACGTCGCGATCGCCACGGAAACCCAGGGGACCCTGAGCTGGAGCGGCAGCCTCGAGCTCAATCCGCTGCGCTCCGAGGGCCATGCCGCGATCAGGGGCTCGCACTTTCCCCTGGCATCGGCGTACCTGAAGCACGAGATCGGTTTCGACCTGGATGAAGGCAGCATCGACGTCGAACTGGACTATCGCGTCGATACGCGCGCCGACGGAACGCTGCAAGCGAGCATCAGCAATCTCGAGATAGCGGTCAGTGCCCTGCTCGTAATGACCTTCAACGAAGCACTGGGCAGGACAGGGGCCGACCGGGAGGTGGTGAGGCTGCCGGCCGTGCGCCTCAGGGGCGGTGAAATCCGGTGGCCCGAGAGGACCGCGACGGCCGCGGGCTTCTCCATCGACGATGGCGTGATCAGCCTGCTGCGGGGTACCGACGGGGCCCTCAACGTGTTGCCCGCGCACGGTGCTGACGCGGCCGCCGAAGGCAGCGAGGCAGAAGCAGGCCCGGCAGTGCCCGCCGCCGATCCCTGGCAGCTGTCGCTGTCCCAATTCAGCATCAACCGGCTGGCGCTCAACGTCGAGGACCAGGGCCTGGCGCCGCCTGCCAACGTCGGCTGGCGCTCGCTCGACATCGACATACGCGACATCAGCAACGCGCCCGGCGCGGCATTCCCGACAGTCGCCAGGCTCGAGGCACTGGATGGGGGCTCTTTATCGATAGACGGACAGCTCGTGGTGCTGCCGCAGCCCTCTTTCGACTTCAGGCTCGTGGTCGACGCGCTCGAGTTCGGCATGGCGGACCCCTACGTGAAGCGGCTTGCTGACGTTCATCTCGAGTCGGGCGCACTCAACATCGAAGCCGAACTGCACAGCTCCGCGGACGAAGCGCTGAGGGTATCGGGCGATTTCGAGATCGCCGACTTCCTGCTGACGGAATCGGCCCAGGACACGAGGCTCGGCAGCTGGTCGAGCATGAAGACGGAGAACCTCGTCTACTCGGCGGCCGGCAACTCGCTCGAGATATCCGAGCTGCGGCTCAGGGCGCCGTATGGCGACATCCTCATCGCGGAAGACGGCAGCATCAATCTCGGCCGGGTACGCAAGGGCGACGAGACCGACAAGGAGGAAACACCGGACAGCAGGCAACCGGAGGATGAGCCGGCGCCGGAGACACCGGGTACCGCCATCACGATCGGCCGCATCGTCGTAAACGATGCGGCCGCGGACTTCGCCGACCTGTCATTGCCGCTGCCTTTCAACGCGACGATCGCGGCGCTGAACGGCGAGATCTCGACGATTGCCACGACGAGTTCGGAGCCCTCCACCGTGAAGATGGAGGGCAAGGTGGACGAGTACGGACAGGTGCGGATCAGCGGCACGGTGACGCCGCTCGACCCCGCACTGAACACCAACGTCCGCGTGGCGTTCGAAAATGTGGACATGCCGAAGTTCTCGGCGTACTCCATACCGTTCGCCGGCCGGGAAATTGCGAGCGGCCGGCTCGATCTCGACCTGGGCTACACGCTCGAGGACGGCGCGCTCGCAGGCGAGAACAACCTGGTGCTGCGCGACTTCGAACTGGGCGACAAGGTGGAACACCCCGGCGCGATGAGCCTGCCCCTGGGGCTCGCCGTCGCGCTCCTCAAGGACCCGAGCGGCAAGATCGATCTCGACGTTCCGGTCCGCGGCGACGTCAACGACCCGGAGTTCAAGTACGGCACCGTCGTCCGCAAGGCGCTGGTCAACCTGCTCACGAAGATCGTCACCTCGCCTTTCGCGCTGCTGGGCAAGCTGGTGGGCGCCGAGTCGGACGAACTCGACTACCTGGCGTTCGAACCGGGACGTGCGGACCTGTCACCGCCGGAACTCGAGAAAGCCGGCAAGATCGCCGCGGCGCTCGGCCTCAGGCCGCAGCTCGCGTTGCAGATCGACGGCGTTTATGCGCCCGACGCCGACCAGGCTGCACTGAAA
>DATIUU010000152.1:0-2233 GCA_035466635.1 Woeseiaceae bacterium | reverse complement strand
CGAAAGGAACCGCGAAGCTTTACGTCGTGCCGCGCCACGGCACGATCTCCCCCTGGTCCAGCAAGGCCACCGACATCGCGCTCGCCTGTGACCTCACCGCCGTGCGGCGGATCGAGCGGGGCATCTGTTACGCCCTCAGGTGCAATACGCTTCCTTCAGAGGACGAGCTGCTGCAGCTGTCGCGGCTGCTGTTCGACCGCATGACGGAGACCGTGCTCGAGTCGAGCGGCGATGCAAAAGCGCTGTTCCAGGCGCAGGAACCGGCCGGCCTGGTCACGGTGCCGGTACTGGCGTCGGGACGCGCGGCGCTGGCAGCGGCCAACGTCGAGCTGGGACTCGCCCTGTCCGACGAGGAGATCGACTACCTCGTTGCGAGCTACACGGGCCTGCAGCGCGACCCGACCGATGCCGAACTGATGATGTTTGCGCAGGCCAATTCCGAGCACTGCCGCCACAAGATCTTCAACGCGGACTGGATCATCGACGGCGAACCGCAGCAGGAACGCCTATTCGGCATGATCCGGACCACGACGGAGACGAGCCCGGGCGGCGTGATCTCGGCCTATTCGGACAACGCGGCCGTCATCGAGGGATGGACGACGCAGCGCCTCATGCCGGCGCCGGGAAGCCGCGAATACACCTATTGCAACGAGCCCGTGCACATCCTGATGAAGGTGGAGACGCACAACCATCCCACCGCGATATCGCCGTTTCCCGGTGCGGCCACCGGCGCGGGCGGCGAGATTCGCGACGAGGGCGCCACCGGTCTCGGCGCGAAGCCCAAGGCCGGGCTGACCGGTTACACCGTGTCGCACCTGAGGATTCCGGGCTTTGCGCAGCCGTGGGAGTCGGATTTTCCGCATCCCGACCGCATGGCGACGCCGCTCGAGATCATGATCGAAGGGCCGATCGGCGGCGCGGCGTTCAACAACGAGTTCGGGCGGCCGAACCTGTGCGGCTATTTCCGGACCTTCGAATGGCGGTCATCGGAGTTGCCGCCGAACGAGATGCGCGGTTACCACAAGCCGATCATGATCGCGGGCGGCGTCGGCAACGTCCGCGCGCAACACGCGAACAAGATCGACGTTCCCGTGGGCGCCAGGGTCGTCACGATCGGCGGGCCCGCCATGCTCATCGGGCTCGGCGGTGGCGCGGCATCGAGCGTCGCGAGCGGCACGTCGAGCGAGGACCTGGATTTCGCGTCCGTGCAGCGCGGTAACCCCGAGATGCAGCGCCGTGCGCAGGAGGTCATCGACCGCTGCTGGGCGATGGGCGAGGACAACCCGATACTGCTGATCCATGACGTGGGCGCGGGCGGGCTGTCCAACGCCGTGCCGGAAGCCGTGGACCACAGCAAGCATGGTGCACGCATCGAGCTGCGCGACGTCGCCAACGCGGAGCCCGGCATGTCGCCGATGGGCATCTGGTGCAATGAAGCACAGGAACGCTACGTGCTCATCGTCGCGGCGGACCGGATCGGGGAATTCGAGACGCTGTGCGATCGCGAGCGCTGCCCGGTGTCGGTCATCGGTACGCTCACCGGCGACGGCAGGCTGGTCGTCACCGACCGCGAGTTCGGCAACAAGCCCGTGGACATGCCGATGCAGATGTTGCTCGGCAATCCCCCGAAGATGACGCGCGACGTCGAGCGGGTCCCGCGTTCGGCAACGTTCATCGATCTCGCGGACATCGGGCTCGAGGATGCTGTCTACCGCGTGCTGCGCTTCCCCGCCGTTGCCAACAAGGGCTTCCTGATCCATATCGGCGACCGCACGGTCGGCGGGCTCTCTGCCCGCGACCAGCTGGTCGGGCCGTGGCAGGTCCCGGTCAGCGATGTCGCCATCACGATGTCGGGCTTCGAGGGCGTGACGGGCGAGGCCATGGCAATGGGCGAGCGCACGCCGCTTGCCGCGTTCAATGCACCGGCATCCGGGCGCATGGCGGTCGCCGAGGCCGTCACCAATATCGCCGCAGCGGCCATCGACGGCATCGACAGGATCCGCCTGTCGGCGAACTGGATGGCGGCGGCGGGTCACAGCGGCGAAGACGCGAACCTGTTCGACACCGTAAAGACGGTGGCCAACGACATGTGCCGCAAACTGGGTATCGCCATCCCGGTCGGGAAGGACTCGCTGTCGATGCGCGCCCGCTGGCAGCAGGACGGCGAGGAGTACCAGGTCGTGGCGCCGGTTTCCCTCATCGTATCGGCATTTGCGCCGGTCACGGACGTTAC
>DATIUU010000151.1:0-6159 GCA_035466635.1 Woeseiaceae bacterium | reverse complement strand
CCCGGGACGCATTCGCCGAACTCGGCTACACACCCCTGTAACACGATCGACGCACCATCGCGGTTCGCGCCCGAATTGCGTGCACGGCTTTCACGCGCTTGCGCGATCCTGGTGCGCCCGACCGCGCAGCCAGCGGGGCCGATTGTTTTTTCTCCTTGTATTTCAAAAACCTGGTAGAAAGCGAGCGGCCTCGACCCGGCCGCCGATTTGGTACGCATCCTGCATTCATCAGCCATGACCCCGACCAACCGAAACCTGTCGCTGCGCGGACTGCGGACCTTCTGCGTCGCCGCGGAGTACGAGAGCTTCCGCGAGACGGCGGAGAAGCTGTTCATTACGGCATCGGCCGTCAGCCACCAGATCAAGAACCTCGAGGACGAGCTGGGCCAGAAGTTGTTCGAACGCACGAGCCGTTCCCTGGCCCTCACCGACGCGGGACGCTCGCTGCTCGACGACGTCAAGCCATTGATCATGCGTCTCGACGACGTCGCCGCGCGGCACCGGGTAGCCGCAACGCGCAGCACGCTCAGCATTTCCGTACAACCTTTTTTTGCGAGCGAAGTGTTCATTCCGCGGCTGCCGGATTTCACTCGCGCCCATCCGGACATCGACATCAAAGTCGATACGAGCGACGAATCCGCAGAGAAGCATCCCGCAACGGCGGACGTGTCGATACGAGTCTTCCGCTCGGCGCCGTCGGGCTTCGCTTCCGACAGGCTCTTCCCGCTGCGCCTGATACCCGCCGCTTCCCCCGAGTTGCGCGGCAGGATGGTGGTCGACGAGACGTCGATCTCCGGCGACGTGCCGCTGCTCGTGCACGACAGCCGCCCGACGGCCTGGCGGCAATGGTCCCAGTCATCGGGCATAGACGTACCGCGAGGTGCCAGCGTTATCTGGCTCGACTCCATGATCGCCATTGCGCGGGCAGCCGAACGCGGACTCGGCGCGGCGCTCGTGCCCGTGCAGCTCAGCGACGCGTGGTTCGAATCGGGCAGCCTCGTGCCGCTGTCCGATCACGAACTGCTCACGCGCGATGCGTACTACTTCGTCTGCCGCAACGGCGATGCCGACAACGAGACGATCCAGACGCTGCGGCGCTGGGTGTTACAGGAGTTCGACGATTGCCGATGAATTTTTTTCACTGTTCGCGCGATTTTTTTTCGTTTGCGGCTCGCCGGTGCCGGCCCTACTGTTGCCGCGACGAAATGATTTGCGACCTGACATCGCAAAGAACTTCAAATCGCCTGGAGAGAAGATCATGAAACCACTGGACAAGCTCACTCGCCGTGCTCGGCTGTCTCGCCCGCTCGCGCTCGTTGCGTCTCTCGTCGCCGCTGCGCCGCTCGCCGCTGCGGAGGCCGACGAGGTCTATACGATGACGGTCATCATCGACGCCGCACACGGCGGCAAGGTGGCAGCCGGGAAGTACGAGCGCGCCATCGAGAAGATCACGGCCACGAAGCGCAGCAGGGATGCCTATTCGAAGCAGACGAACCTCTGTGTCGCGTATACCAAGACCGGTGCGCTGGAGCGGGCGACCGCGGCGTGTGAAGCCGCGCTGGCGATAATGCTCGATGGCCACAAGTCGCGCAGCGCCTACTTCGTGCCTGCGCAGGCGGAGCACGCGGAACGCGTCTACCTGGCACTCGCCCTTTCGAACCTGGGTGTCCTGCAGGCGGCGAAGGGCAGCACGGACAAGGCGCGCAAGACGTTCCTGGAGGCGGTCGAACTGGACACGGACCTCTCCGCGCCGAAGATCAATCTCGCGCGTCTCGCAAAGGGCGAGGCGCCGAGCGCATGAGCAGCAACGATCATCGGTCCCCCTCGGACAGCAATGTCCGTCGATGATCACCCGGCGGCCCGCATCTCCCCCCTGCGGGCCGCCATTTTTTCTCAGCGGCCGCCTTCGGTTCCCGCCGCTTTCGCCTTCGCCTTGAGTTCTTTTTTGACGCGGGCGCCCCTGCGCTCGAGCCTCGGGCGAAGCGCCCTGCCGAGCCACGGCACCAGGTAGCTTACGGTCGTCAGGATGCCGCTTATCGCCGGCATCGCCTGCTCGCGCTGGTTGTTGCCGCACAGGTCGAGGATCGCCTGCGCGACTCCTTCGGCCGAACTCATCGGCTGCGAAAACGTCAGGTCGGACGTCTTGTCGATATCCGCGAGGATGAACTGCGTGGCGATCGGGCCGGGAGACACCACGGCGAGCTTGATGCCGGAACCCCGGATCTCCTCGGCCAGCGCGAACGTGAACGCGCGCAGGCCGAACTTGCTGGCCGAGTAAGCGGCGCTGCCGGGCACCGGCGTACGCCCCGCAAGGGAAGCGACGTTGACGATGGCGCCGCCGCCGGCTTCGCGCATGTGCGGCAGCGCAAGACGCATCAGCATGATCGGCGCCCTGAGATTGACGTCGATCGTGCGCGCGAGGTCGTCGGCGCCGACCGACTCGACGTCACCCCGCGCATGGAAGCCGGCGTTGTTCACGAGCACGTCGATACGGCCGAACTCGAACACGGTCTTCTTGAACAGGTCCACGCAACTGCCGGCGTCGGATACGTCCATCGGGAAGATCTCGACGCGCGCCTTGTCGCGCAGCTCCGCCGCGATGGCTTCCAGGTTCTTGCGGTTGCGGGCCACGAGCATGAGGTTGGCGCCCGCCTGCGCAAACAGCCGCGCAGCGGCCGCACCGACGCCTTCGGAGCCACCGGTGACGATGACCGTCTTGTCTTTGAAAATCATCGAGGCATCTTATGCGATGCCGGGGCGATCTAAAAGCCGATGATGCGCTTCATCTTGCGAAGCAACGACGACTCCCAGCCATCGACTTCGAGCTGCTCCGGATCGAACCGGATGGCCGGCAGCGTCGTATCGGGGCACCCCGCCGCATTCGCGGCGACATCCTCGGGACGCAGTTCCAGGCTGGCCTTGCGGCGGTCGGCGCCGTCGGTAAGACCGTCGACCGCGAGGCTCAGGTAGGGCAGCACCTCGTCGTCGACGATGTCGTCGAGAAAGACGGCATCCGGGTCGAAGGCGTCCCTCGACAGGATGACGCAATCATCGAATGAGCTGTCCTTGCTGATGGCCTGGTCCCCGGAATTGCTGAGTTGTCACTTTAGTGCGCCCGGTCATTATTGGCTGTGAGCATGCTCACAGGTGCGGAAATTTCTGGTTTTTTTCTTGTATTTCAAGGAATAACGCGGCGCCGCGGGCACCGCGACCGGGTTATGTAAAGGCGTTTGCCGGCGGCGTCGCGACCGCCGGCGGCGCTTGTAACGATTTGTTGCGCGTGACATTTTTGCCGCGGCAAGGAGTAAACTGGCGAGTCGTTTTTGATTGCCGCTGGTACCGCGCGACCGGTCCTATGTGAACATGCACAGCCTGAAGTCGATAACAGCCATCATCGTGTGCCTGCCGCTGTTCGCGGCCTGCGACGACGCGCCGCAGGGCAGTCCCGGCGGCGGCTGGGGCGGTGCCGCGAAAGTGGTGACGGAGCAGGTCGAACTTCGCCCTCTCGTCGATGAAATCGAGGCGCTGGGAACGGCAAAGGCCAACGAGTCGATCGAGATCCGGCCGCGAATCTCGAGCGTGGTCACCCGCATCCGCTTCGAGGAAGGCCAGTTCGTGGAACAGGGCGACCTGCTGATCGAGCTGGAGAACAGCGAGATCCGCGCCGGGCTCGCGCTGGCGGAAGCCTCCCTCTCGGAAAGCCGCAGTCTTTACAACCGCAGCAAGGAACTGGAGTCGACACAGGCGATCTCGGCATCCAACCTCGAGACTCTGCTGGCGCAGGTAAAGGTCGACGAGGCGAACGTCGAGGCCGCGCGCGCCAAGCTGAGCCACACCCGGATCCACGCGCCGTTCTCCGGGCGCATCGGCCTGCGGCGGGTCAGTCCGGGCAGCTTCGTGAACACGGATACCGTCATCACGACGCTCGACGATGTGAGCGTCATCAAGCTCGATTTTTCGGTCCCTGAGACCTTCGTCAACGTCGTCCGGCAGGGCATGGGCATCGTCGCTCACAGCCTCGTGTTCCCGGAGCAGGACTTCCGGGGTAGCGTTGCGAGCATCGATACGCGCCTCGACCCGGTGTCGCGCGCGGTCGAGGTACGGGCCGTGATTCCCAATGGCGACGGGCAGCTGAAGCCCGGCATGTTCATGACCGTCGAGCTGCAGCGCGACCGCGGCGACGTCATGATGGCCCCGGAGCAGGCGATCGTACCGGAAGGATCGCGCCAGTACGTGTACGTCGTCAGCGACGGCCTCGTCGAAAAGCGCCAGGTGCGGCTGGGCCGCAGGATACCCGGCTACGTGGTCATCGCCGACGGCCTCGACGCCGGCGAGAGCGTCGTGACGGAGGGCACCCACAAGGTGCGTGACGGCGCCCGGGTCGAGACCCTCGAAGCGAAAGCCGCTTTGAGCGACACGCCCGCCGGCGCGCGCTAGTCCCGTGCTGATATCCGACGTCTCGGTCCGCCGTCCGGTTTTTGCAGCGGTCATATCGCTGATCCTCGTCATCGTCGGCGCGATGTCCGTCGGCAGCATGCCGATACGCGAGTTCCCGGATATCGAGCGCCCGGTCGTGTCGATTACCACCGATTACCGGGGCGCGGCATCCGACATCGTCGAGCGGCGAGTAACCCAGGTGCTCGAAGACCAGCTGGCCGGCATTGCCGGCATCACCAAGACCTCGTCGGTCAGCTACGACGAGCGCTCGATCATCACGCTGGAATTCACGCGCGACCGGGATATAGACGGCGCCGCGAACGACGTCCGCGACCGGGTCTCGAGCGTGCTCGGGATTCTGCCGGACGAGGCGGACCCGCCGCAGATCAGCAAGCAGGATGCCAGCGCCGAGACGTCGATGTGGATCAGCGTATCGAGCGACACGCGTTCCATCATGGAGGTCTCGGATTTTGCGGAACGCTATATCGTCGATGCCCTGTCCGCCGTGGACGGCGTGGCACGGGTCCGCAACGGCGGTCTGCGGCGCCCCGCAATGCGTATATGGATCGACACAAAGCGCCTCGCGGCACGCGAACTGACCGTCGCGGACATCGAAGAGGCACTGCGCCGGGAGAACGTGCAGATCCCGTCGGGTCGTCTCGAGTCGACCGCGCGCGAATTCACGCTGCGGACCAACACCGGCTTCCAGTCGGTTGGCGATTTCGAGCAACTTGTCCTCAAGCAGGCCGAGGGGGACTACCTGATCCGCCTCGGCGAGGTCGCCGACGTCGAATTCGCGCCGGAGGACACGCGAACATACTCGGCCACCGACGGCGGTGCCGACATGAGCCTCGGCATCATCCCCCAGGCCCAGGCCAACCTGCTGCAGGTCAATACCGACGTCGCCAGGCGCCTCGACGAGCTGCAGGCGACGATGCCGCCCGACATCCAGCTGGCGATCAACATCGACACCGCCGTGTTCATCCGTGCCTCGCTGCTGGAAGTCGGCAAAGCCCTGGCGATCGCGCTGGGCCTCGTGCTGATCGTGATCTACGCATTTATCGGCACGGTGCGTGCGACGATCATACCGGCCATCACCATCCCGATATCGATCGTGGCCGCTTTTACCGTCATGGCCGCCCTGGGCTACTCGATCAACACGCTCACGCTGCTCGGCTTCGTGCTCGCGATCGGCCTCGTCGTCGACGATGCCATCGTGGTCCTCGAGAACATCGTGCGACGCATCGAGGACAACGAACCCACGTTGCTGGCCGCCGTCAACGGCAGCCGCGAGATCGGCTTCGCGGTCATAGCCACCACGCTCGTGCTGATCGCGGTGATACTCCCGGTGTCTTTCATGCCGGGGAATATCGGCGACATTTTCAACGAGTTCGGCATCTCGCTGGCTGCCGCCGTCGCTTTCTCCAGCCTCGTCGCGCTGACGCTCGTGCCGATGCTGACGTCCAAGCTCTTTCACGACAACCGCCTGCACCGCGGCCGCTTCGCACGCTTTGTCGACGCCCTGTTCAAGCGGCTGTCGTCCGCCTACGAGCGCATCCTGCGGCGCATGTCGGCGCATCCGTTGCTGGTCATCGCGGCGGCACTGGCCATGTTCCTCGGCAGTCTCCTGTTGCTCAACCGGCTGCCCGCCGAATTCATGCCGCGCGAAGACCGCGGCCTCGCCATGGCCATGATCCAGGCACCGGACGGGGCCAGCCTCGA